>JBGPZN010000304.1:0-4559 GCA_041493815.1 Methylomirabilia bacterium | reverse complement strand
GGACCCGCCTACCTGCTGCAGCTGCCGGACGGCGGCGGCCAGCGATTCGTGGACGCCGACGAGCTCGAGCGCGGCACCCGGCTGCAGTAGCCGGCCGTGTCCTCGCCACCCGGCTTCGGTAGACTGACTCACGGTGGCCGCCGCGATGACCGTGCGATGGGCGCAACCCTCACCTCGAGGCGATGATGACAGACGCATTCAAGCCCGTACGGACCGGTGACCGGGCGCCCGAGTTCACGCTGGCCGCTGCCAATCGCGACGGCACGGTCTCGCTCGGCGACTATCAGCCCAAGCGCGCCGTGCTGCTCGGCCTGTTCCGCGGCTTGCACTGCCCGTTCTGTCGCCGCCAGGTCTTCCAGCTCGGGGCGGTACAGCCGGCCCTCGCCGCGCTCGGCGTGGAGACCGTCGCCGTCATGAACACGCAGCCGGAGCGCGCGCGGCTGTACTTCCGGTATCACCCCACGCCCGTCGTGCTGCTGGCCGATCCGGAGGCCCGGACGCACCGCGCGTTCGCCGTGCCGTCCTTCGAGCTCGATGCGACGGTGGCCGCCGCCCTCGCCGAGACGCGGATCAATCCCACCGGCGAGCTGCCGCAGCCCCTGCCGCCGCTGGAGGCCAACGTCGTCCTCAACAGGCAGGACGGTTTCGAGCTGACCGAGGCGGATCAGGCGATCGTGCAAGCCAACCCAGCCCAGCTGGCGGGACACTTCTTGATCGATCGCCACGGGATCGTGCGATGGGCCAGTCTGGAGGCCGAGGAGGGTCTGAGCGCGCTCAGCAAGTTCCCCACCCCGTCCGAGCTCCTGGCCGCCGCCCGCACCCTCGCCGAAACGGGCTGATGGGGACGGGCTGATGCGGAGGGCCATGTCGCGGCTCCCGACGCCGACAGAGTGCCGAGGAGCGTCACGGCTTTGCCGGGACGCTCCGAGCGTGTGGGGGGGGTGGGGGGCCATGTCGGGGCCCCCCACGAAATAATGACCTGCCCGCAGTGCCAGCACGACAACCGGGCAGCGGCGAAGTTCTGCGAGAGCTGCGGCGCCGCCCTGCCGCGGCTCTGCGTGGGGTGTGGCACCGCGCTGCGCCCGGCCGCGAAGTTCTGTGACGAGTGCGGCCAGGCGGTCGCGGCGGCGCCCGCCTCCGCTCCGGACCGCGCCGCGGTGTCGGCGCCGGTCGGCTATACCCCCAAGCATCTCGCCGACAAGATCCTCACCTCACGCAGCGCCGTCGAGGGCGAGCGCAAGCAGGTGACGGTCGTGTTCGTGGACTGTGTGGGCTTCACCGCGCTCTCCTCGACGCTCGATCCCGAGGAGCTGCACGGCATGATGGACGGCTGCTTCCAGCGTCTCCTCGACGCGGTCCACCGCTACGAAGGCACGGTGAACCAGTTCACCGGCGACGGGATCATGGCGCTCTTCGGCGCGCCTATCGCGCACGAGGACCACGCCGTTCGCGGCGTGGCCGCGGCGCTGGCGATGCAACACGCGGTGCGGGGGTATGCGGAGACGCTGCGGGCTCAGCGCGGCATCGAGCTGGCCGTGCGGATCGGGCTCAACACCGGCCCGGTCGTCGTCGGCAGGATCGGCGACGACCTGCGCATGGACTACACCGCCCAGGGCGAGACCGTGAACCTGGCCGCCCGGCTGCAGCAGGCGGCCGAGCCCGGCGGCATCCTGATCAGCGAGGCCACGATGCGGCTGGCCGGCGGGTACTTCGTGCTGCACGAGGCCGGCGAGCTGACGCTGAAGGGGCTGCCGCTTGCCGTGCGCACCTTCGACGTCACCGGTCAACGCCGACGGCGCGCGCGCTTCGATCTCTCGATCGAGCGCGGTCTGACGCCGCTGGTCGGCCGGCCCCGCGAGCTCGCGGCGCTGAGCGAGGCGCTGGACCGGGCGGTGGCCGGCCGCGGCAACATCGTCTCCGTCGTGGGCGCGGCGGGGATCGGCAAGTCGCGCCTGGTGTACGAGCTGAGGCGGGGCCTCGACGAGCAGGCCGTGACCTTTCTCGAGGGGCGCTGCCACCCGCACGAGGCGCAGCCGTTCGACCTCATCGTGCAGCTCTTGCAGATGAACTTCGGGCTCGAGGACGGCGAGCCCGAGCGGGCCCAGGTGCAGAAGATCGAGTCCATCGTGCGCCGCCTGGATCCCACGCTCGAGTGGACCATTCCCTACCTCAAGCATCTGCTGGCGCTGCCGGCGAGCGAGCTCGACGTCGACGGGCTCGACGACCTGCAGCGCAAGCGGCGCATGGTCGACGCGGTGCGGGCCTTGACGCTGCGGGGCGCCGAGCACCGCCCGCTGTTCCTGCTGATGGAAGACCTGCAGTGGATCGACCGGAGCTCCGAGGACTATCTCGACGCGGTCGTGGACAGCCTCGTGGCGCGGCCGATCGTGCTGGTGTGCACCTACCGCCCGGGCTACGTGCCGAGCTGGACCGACCGCTCGTTCCACGAGCGCCTGGTGCTGGAGCCGTTCTCGGACGAGGTGGCGGCGGTGATGGTGCGGGCGATGCCCGACGGCGCGTTCATCGGCGCCAGCACCCGCCAGCTCATCGTGCGGCGCGCGGAGGGCAATCCGCTCTTCGTGGAGGAGCTGACCGCCTACTTGCGGGACCGCGGCCTGCTGAACGCCGACGCGGCCGCGGCCCTGTCCGAGGCGGAGGTGCCGTCGACGATCCAGGACGTGCTGACCGCGCGCATCGATCGGTTGCCCGACCCCGGCAAGCGGACGCTGCAGATCGCCTCGGTGCTCGGCCGCGAGTTCCCGCGCCCGCTGCTCGAGGCCATCGCGCCGCCCGGCCTCGATCTGGGGGCGGAGCTCGCCGCGCTGGTGCGCACGGAGCTGCTGGCCGAGACCACGCTGTTCCCGGACGCGCGCTATCGCTTCACGCATCTGCTCGTCCAGCAGGTCGCCTACCAGAGCCTGCTCGTGAGGGCGCGCGCCGAGCTGCACGCGCGGTCGGGGCGGGCGCTGGAGCGGCTGTACGCCGGGCGGCCGGAGGAGGTGCTGCAGGACCTGGCGCACCACTACGCGCGGAGCCCCGACCGGGACAAGGCCCTGGAGTACCTGGTGCGCGCGGGCGATCGCGTCCGCAGTCTCTTCGCCTACGACCAGGCGGCCGCCTACTATCGCGACGCGCTCCTGATCCTCGACGGCGCCGCCGGCGACGACCGCCGCCCGATGATCCTCGAGAAGCTCGGCGACACCGCCTACGCGCACGGCGAGCTCGCCGGGGCGCTCGGCCACTGGGCCGCGGCGCTCGCGCTGGTGGAGGAGCGCGGCGAGCGGCGGCGGGGGGCGGAGCTGCACCGCAGGATGGGCGTCGCGGCCTGGGACACCGGCGACCGGGCGGTGGCGCTCGAGCACCTGGAGTGCGGCCGGGGCGCGCTGGGCGACGACGTGCACAACGCGGAGGCCGCGCGCCTCTACCACGAGCTGGGACGGATTCACTTCCGCCTCGGCGACCACGCGCAGGCGACGGAGTGGGCGCGCCGGGCGCTGGCGCTGGGGCAGGAGCTCGGCGCGCCGGACGTCGTCGCCAACGCCTACAACACGCTCGGCGTGGCGGTGGCCCGCGCCGGCAACATCGAGGAGGCCGCCGCCTACGTGCAGCAGAGCCTGGACACCGCGCTGGCCCACCAGCTCGGCGCCGTCGCCTGTCGCGCCTACAGCAACCTGGCGGTGATGTACGCGGCGATCGACCACGTGCGCTCCAGCGAGTACTGCCGCGAGGGGCTGGCCCTGGCCCAGCGCATCGGCGACCAGCTCCAGCAGGCGTGGCTCTTCTGCACGCTGGCCGGCGGCCACTGTACCCTCGCCGGCGACTACGACGAAGGCATCAAGGCCGCCGAGCGGGCGGTCGAGGTCGATCGGCGGCTCGGGCAACGCGGCCACCTGCCGGTGCCGCTCATCATCCTGGCCCAGATCCACCAGTGCCGCGGCGATCGCGAGCAGAGCGCGCGCTACTATCGGGAAGCGCTCGAGGTCGCGAGCGCGGTGGGCGAACCGCAATTGCTCTTTCCCTGCTACGACGGCCTGGCCACCCTCGCCATCGAGGAGGGCAACGACGACGAGGCCGAGGCGTGGCTGACGAAGAGCCGCGATGTGCAGCAGGCCACGGGATGGACGAGCGAGACGTTCCTCGTCCTGCCCTTTCTTTGCTGAGGAGGCCCGAGCATGCCGCCGATCGAGATCGGACAGACCGCACCGTCGTTTCGTCTCGCGTCCGGACAGGGCCCCGCGGTGAGCCCCGACGACTACCGGGGCCGGAGCAACGTCCTGCTGTGGTTCACGAAGGGCATGGGGTGTCCCTTCTGCCGCAGCCAGATGTCGCAGCTCGCGCGTGGCTACGATCGCCTCAAGGCCCTCGACGCCGAGGTGCTGCAGGTCACGCCGACCCCGACGGACCGGGCGGCCGTCTACGTCCGGAGCTTCAAGATCCCGTTCGCGTACCTGTGCGACCCCGACTATCGCGTCCACCGGCAGTGGGGACTCGAGACCCGGTCGCATTCGCTCGCCTGGTACGCGAGGAAGGTGTACGCCGCCACCAAGATGTCACTGCCG
>JBGPZN010000081.1:0-10320 GCA_041493815.1 Methylomirabilia bacterium | reverse complement strand
GCGCGATGCCGGCCGCGAAGTCGGCCAGCCGGCCCTTGATCTGCCCGCGCACCGCCTCGTTGAACGTGCGGAGCGACCCGCGCATCACCGCGCTGGCCGGAATGATGTTGTGCTTGGTGCCGCCGACGATCTGCCCGACCGTGAGCACCGCCGTCTCGTGCGCGGAGACCTCGCGCGAGACGAGGTTCTGCATGCCGAGCAGGATGTTGGCGGCGGCGGTGATGGGATCGATGGACAGGTGCGGATAGGCGCCATGGCCGCCGCGGCCGGTGATGTGGACGTCGAAGAAGTCCGCCGACGCCATCGACGGTCCCGACACGATGCCCACCTGCCCCACCGCGGTCTGCGTCGTGAGGTGCAGGCCGTAGATCTCCTCGACCCGCGGGTTGTCCAGCGCGCCGGCGGCGATCATCGGCTCCGCCCCCCCGAACACTTCCTCGGCCGGCTGGAACACGAAGACCGCCGTCCCCGGCACCTCGCGCCGCCGGGCGGCGAGGATCTCGGCCAGCGTGATGGCGATCGCGGCGTGGCCGTCGTGACCGCACGCGTGCATGACGCCGGTCTTCGACGACGTGAACGGCGCGTCGAACGTCTCCGTCAGCGGTAGCGCGTCGATGTCGGCGCGCCAGGCGATCGTCCGGCCCGGGCGGTCGCCGTGCAGCACGCCGACGACGCCGGTGCGGCCCAGGCCGGTGCGGACCTCGAGCTTGGCGGCGTGCAGCCGCTCGGCGATGATCTCCGCCGTCCGGCGCTCCTCGAAGGAGAGCTCGGGATGGCGATGGAAGTCGCGGCGCAGGGCGACGAGGCCCTCCCGCCGCCGATCGATCTCCTGCGTCCATTCGCGCGCGATCGTCTTCATAGTGACCACGATAGACTGCACGCCCGGCGTTGCCAAGTGGAACGCGGGCGCAAGGCACGAGTGGCGGCAAACTTACGGCAACCGGCAGGCCGCCGCCCAGGATAGCCAACGCGTTGATGTTGGTCAGGACCTCGTGCTCTCCGTACTCGGCGTGGAAGTGCGGCGGATTGTGGTCGTCGTAGAAAATCTTGATCACAATGCCGTAAAAACGACTGACCTCAGGCATGTAGGCTGGTCGGCCCCGGTCCTGTGAACACGTCCTAAGGTCGACGTCCCCCGGCCATTCGACTTGTCCATGCGGGCCGAGTCTGACCTGCTCGAACACTCCTTCTTGGCTCCATACTGCAAACACACCCCGGCCCGCTAGATGGGACAGGTCGATCTCGCCCTCGGTCCCGTCCTGGTAGCGCAGCCAGATCCGATACCGCGCGAGCGGCCGAACTTCAACTGGTCGAACCATGGCAACCACGGCGGGGCGACCGGGGGCCGGCGCAAGTACATCCCCATGGAGTTCGGGAAGGGCCGACGACAGGCGCACGGCCCTTCATGAGACTCGCCCCGACATGCGGTCACGATATCGCGTCCCGGCCGGGGGTACCGGAAGGGCGCGGGTCAGCCGAGGAGCGCGTGGATCCCCGGCACGACGAGGTCGGGCGCCAGCTCGGCGATGCGCGGATCGTCACCGCGGGTGATGCCCGACAGGACGAGCACGGTGGCGAGCCCCAGGCGCTTGCCCATCACGATGTCGGTCTCGATGCGATCGCCGACGATCACGCAGTCGCGCGCCTCGACGCCGAGCGCGTCGAGGGCGAATTGCAAGATGAGCGGGGAGGGCTTGCCGACGACGACCTCGACCTGCTTACCGCTGACGGCCTCGACGGCGGCCGTCATGCCGGCGCAGTCCGGGATCTCGCCGCCCTCGACCGGGCAGGTGCGGTCGGGATTCGTCGCGATCAGCCGCGCGTCGTGACGGCGCACGGCCTGCAGCGCGGTGTTGAGCTTGGCGTAGTCGAACGTTCGGTCGAACGCGATCACGACCCAGCGCACCTCGGCGTCGTCGCGCACCTCGAACCCATGCTCGCGCAGCTCACCGATCAGCGGCGCCTCGCCGATCACGAACACCGGCGCCCCCGGATCCAGCTTCCGCAGATGCCGCACCAGCACGATCGACGAGTTCACGACCTCGTCCGCAGAGGTGGGAATCCCCAGCCGCGTGAGCTTCTCCGCATAGTCTGCGCGCGTGTAGAGCGGCTTGTTCGAGAGAAACGCGACGCGCCGCCCATCCGCCCGCAACGCCGCAATCGTCTCGTCAGCACCCGGGAGCAACGCCTCGCCAAGATAGACCGTGCCGTCGAGATCGAACAACCACCCGCGATGCGGCAGCGCGATTCTCATGCGTGATCGATGCTGAGCGCGAGGCGAGCTGATGAGCGCCGAAGCAGGTGTGTCGAAGGACGTGGTGCCGAGGTGAGTGGCACCGAAGTGCCTGGAGCTGGAGGGGGAGCGTCGCGTCGGCGGCCGGAGGTCGGGGGCCCCGGGAGGTCGGCGGCGCCTTCATGGCGAGCCGTGGCGCCGCCCGAGCGAAGGGCGGGGCGAGACGCGCCGCCCGACGATTCAATTGGCCTCCGACCCAGCCCCCTCTGGGGGATGGGGGGCTCGCGCTCGCCCCGCCCGGAGCGAGGTTCTCGGCGACAGGCGAGCCATGCAGGCGCCGCCGAGCCCCGGGGCCCCCGACCTCCGGGCGCCGACGCGACGGCACGCGGCGAGATGCATCAGCGTAGGAGAGGCGCGACCGCCGCCTGGGCGAGATCCGCGAACGGCGCCGGGATGACACCGAGCAGCACGATGCCGACGGCCGCGATGGCGAGCGCCAGGCCCCCGGCCAGCGACGGCGCGACCGCCACGCCCTCGCCCTCCGCCTCCCGCATGTACATGTACACGATCACCCGCAGGTAGTAGTACGCCGCGATCGCCGAGTTCAGTACCGCCAGCACCGTCAGCCAGATGTAGCCCGCGCGGACCGCCGAGCCGAAGAGATAGAACTTGGCGACGAAGCCGGCCAGCGGCGGGATGCCGATCAGCGAGAGCAGGAACAGCGCCAGCGTCGCGGCCAGCCACGGGTGGCGGCGCGCCAGCCCGGCGTAGTCGCCGACCTCCACCGCCTCCTCGCCCGCGCGCGCGCAGAGGCCGATGACGCCGAAGGCGCCGACCGTCGTGAACGTGTACGCGAGCAGATAGAAGAGGATGGCGCCTGCCCCCGGCACCCCGCCGGCCACCAGACCCATCAGCATGTAGCCGGCGTGGGCGATCGAGGAGTACGCGAGCATCCGCTTGAGATTCGTCTGGGCCAGCGCCACGACGTTGCCGACGGTCATGGTGAGCGCGGCCAGGCCCCACAGCAGCGCCGTCCAGTCGGGCTGCACGCCCCGCAGCGCCACCACCAGCACGCGGATCAGCGCGGCGAACGCGGCCGCCTTGGAGCCGGTCGCGATCAGCGCGGTGATCGAGGTCGGGGCGCCCTCGTAGACGTCGGGCACCCACATGTGGAACGGCACCGACGAGATCTTGAAGCCGAAGCCGACCAGCAGCAGGGCGAGGCCGACGAGGATCAGCGGATCCCCGTTGCGGGCGGCCGCCGAGGCCGCGATGCGGTCCAGGTTGGTGGAGCCGGTGGCACCGTAGATCAGGGCGATGCCGTACAGGAGGAACGACGAGGCGAAGGCGCCGAGCAGGAAGTACTTCATGGACGCCTCGCCCGAGGTCAGGCGCGTCTTGAACAGGCCGGCCAGCACGTAGAGCGAGAGCGACATCAGCTCGAGCGACAGGAAGACCACGATGAGGTCGCCGGCCGAGGCCATCAGCATCATGCCGGCGGTGGCGAAGAGCACCAGGGCGTAGTACTCGCCCGACTCGCCGCCAGTGCGGCCCAGGTAGTCCATCGAGAGCATGACGATGAGCGCCGCCGCGTAGCCGATGATCACGTCGAAGAAGAGCGCGTAGCGGTCGAGGAGGATCATGTCGCGGAAGGCCCGCTCCTCCGTCCCCGCCACCCAGCGGGCGATGATCGCCAGCATGGCGACGACGATGCCCAGCAGCGCGACGCCGCCCAGGTGGGCCTTGCTGTCGTGGGGCGGCAGCAGGTCGAGCAACAACACGAGGGCGCCGGTGACGAGCACGATCAGCGCCGGCAGCAGCACCGAGATGGAGACGGGGGGCACCGGAAAGTCGGGCGTCATTTCGCCAGCGCCACGCTGGCCTTGCTCTCGACCTGGGCGAGCAGGGCGGCGATCGTCGCCTCCGTCTTGCCGGTGAAGGCGGTCGGGTAGACGCCGATCCACACGATGAACAGCAGCACCGGCGCCAGCAGCGCCCACTCCCGCGGCGACAGGTCGACGAGCCGCCGGTTCTCCTCGTGCGTGACCTCGCCGAACACCACGCGCTGGTACATCCACAGCAGATAGACGGCGGCGAAGATGATGCCGGTGGTGGCCACCGCGGCCAGCCACGGACTCACCTGGAACGCGCCCACCAGCACCAGGAACTCGCCGACGAAGCCGTTGAGGCCGGGCAGACCGAGGGAGGACAGCACGACCACCAGGAACAGCGCGGAGAAGGCCGGGATGACCTTCCAGAGGCCGCCGAAGTCGGCGATCAGCCGCGTGTGGCGGCGCTCGTAGATCATGCCGACCATCAGGAAGAGGGCGCCGGTCGACAGCCCGTGGTTGATCATCTGGATGACGCCGCCCACCAGCCCCTGCTGGTTCAGCGTGAACAGGCCGAGCATGACGAAGCCCAGATGGCTCACGCTCGAGTAGGCGACGAGCTTCTTGAGGTCGGGCTGCACCGTGGACACCCAGGCGCCGTACACGATGCCGATGACGGCCAGCGCGAAGACGACGGGGGCGAAGAGATACGACGCGTCGGGGAACAGCGGCAGGCAGAAGCGCAGGAAGCCGTAGGTGCCCATCTTCAGCAGCACGCCGGCCAGGATCACCGAGCCGGCCGTGGGCGCCTCCACGTGGGCGTCGGGCAGCCACGTGTGGAACGGGAACAGCGGCACCTTGATGGCGAACGCCAGCGCGAAGGCCAGGAACATGAGGTTCTGCCCGAGCCCGGGCGGCAGCACCCAGCGCGCCAGCGTGGGCAGGTCGAAGGTGTAGGTGCCGGTGGCGGCGCCGTGCTGGTAGTAGAGGGCCAGGATGGCGACCAGCATCAGCGCGGAGCCGACCATCGTGTAGAGCACGAATTTCACCGCGGCGTAGATGCGGTTGCCGCCGCCCCACACGCCGATGATCAGGTACATCGGGATCAGCATCGCCTCCCAGAAGACGAAGAAGAGGAACAGGTCGAGGCTGACGAACACCCCGAGCATCCCCGTCTCCAGGAGCAGCATCGTGATCACGAACTCCTTCGTGCGGTCCTCGATGGCGTGCCAGGCCGAGGCCAGCGCGATCGGCGTCAGCAGGGTCGTGAGGAGGACGAGGAGCAGGCTGATGCCGTCGATGCCGACGTGAAAGCTCACGCCCAGCGTCGGCATCCAGCGGTACACCTCCTCGAACTGGAAGTCGGCGCTGTCGCCGTCGAAGCGGGTCCACAGCGGCACCGACACCGCCAGCGTGGCCAGCGCGATCAGCAGCCCGGCGGCGCGATGCACCGTCGGCCGCCCCCGCGGCACCAGCGCCAGGAGCAGCGCGCCGGCCGCCGGCAGGAAGGTGACGGCGCTGAGCAGGCCGATGGGCACGGTCATCGAACCAGGAGGAAGGCGACCAGGACGACCGCGCCGGCCAGCATCGTCAGCGCGTAGTTGACCACGTAGCCCGTCTGCAGCCGGCGCAGGCCGGCGGCCCCCGCCAGCACCGCGCGCCCGACGCCGTTGACGATGCCGTCGATCACGCCGAGGTCGAAGACGCGCGCCAGCACCACCGACAGGGCCAGGAGCGGCCGCACGATGGCGCGATCGTAGAGCGCGTCGACGTAGTAGGCGTTGAGCAGCAGCGCCCGCAGCGCGGTGCGCGGCTCTCCCACGCGCTCCGCCCTCACCGGCGTGAGCTTGTAGCGCTGGAGGGCCAGCGCGAATCCGACGACGACGACGACGACCGACAGCAGCGGGACCAGCCTCGAGTGGGCCGCCTCGTGCAGGGCGAAGACGGACTCCAGCCCGTGGGCGAAGCGCGTGCCCTCGAGCGGCAGGCCGAGCACGAAGCCGGCCATGCTCGTGAGCAGGGCGAGGAGGACGAGCGGGACGGTCATCACCCACGGCGACTCGTGGGCATGGTGCAGGACCTCCTTGGTCATACGCGGCGATCCGCTGAAGGCCAGGAACAGCAGCCGGAAGGTGTAAAAGGCGGTCATGAACGCGCCGGCCAGCAGCAGCAGGAACAGCAGGGTGTGGCCCTTGCCCGTCGCCGCGGCCAGGATCTCGTCCTTGGAGAAGAAGCCGGCCAGCGGCGGCACGCCGGCCAGGCCGAGTCCGCCCACCCACATCGTGGTCGCGGTGATCGGCAGCTTGTAGGCGAGCCCGCCCATCTTTCTGAGGTCCTGCTCGCCGCCCAGCCCGTGGATCACGCTGCCGGCGCCGAGGAAGAGCAGCGCCTTGAAGAAGGCGTGGGTGACCAGGTGGAAGATGCCGGCCACGTAGGCGCCGAGCCCGACCGCCGCGAACATGTAGCCGAGCTGGCTGATCGTCGAGTACGCGAGCACGCGCTTGATGTCGGTCTGGACGAGGCCGATCGTCGCCGCGAACACCGCGGTGATGGTGCCGACCCACGCCACCACCTCCAGCGCGCTGCCCGAGCGCTCGAACAGCGCGTGGCTGCGCGCCACCATGTAGACGCCGGCCGTCACCATGGTGGCGGCGTGGATCAGCGCCGAGACCGGCGTGGGCCCCTCCATCGCGTCGGGCAGCCAGGTGTGCAGCGGCAGCTGGGCCGACTTGCCGCAGGCGCCCATGAACAGCAGCAGCGCGATGCCGGTGGCGGTCGCCGGCGGCAGCGTCGCGGCGCCCTTGAACACGCCCACGAAGTCGAGCGTGCCGAGCGCCGTCCACAGCCACATGATCCCCAGCCCGAAGCCGAAGTCGCCCACGCGGTTGACGATGAAGGCCTTCTTGCCGGCCTGGGCCGCCGCCGGCCGCGTGTACCAGAAGCCGATCAGCAGGTAGGAGCAGAGGCCGACCGCCTCCCAGAACACGTAGAGCAGCAGGAAATTGCCGGCCAGCACCAGCATCGTCATCGAGAACACGAACAGGTTCAGGTACGCGAAGAAGCGCGCGTAGTCGGGCTCGTCGTGCATGTAACCGATCGAGTAGAGGTGGATCAGGAAGCCGACGCCGGTGACGACCAGCAGCATGACCGCGGTGAGGGAATCGACGTAGGCGGTGACGCCGGTGTCGAAGTCGCCGGCCACGATCCACGAGAAGAGCGTCGTCGAGAACGTCCCGCTCGACCACGCGTGCGAGGCCACCGCGCACGACGCCAGGAACGAGCCGGCCAGCGCCGGCACCGCGATCCAGTGCGCGCGCCGATCCGTCAGCCGTCCGAAGAAGATGTTGAGGAGGGCCCCGGCCAGGGGAAAGGCAGGAACCAGCCAGACGGTGGACACCGCGTCAATCTAGCGACCGCCCCCGGGGGTGTCAAGGAACGCTTCCGACGACGGACGGGCCGCTGCTATCATCGCTCGTGCCTCAGCGGTCCCGGAAGAAACCGTGGTTCTTCTTCCTGCTCGTGCTCCTCCTCGCGGTGGTCGGCACGGTCTCGTACCTGGGCTGGCGGCAGTCCGTCCCCGGCGTCCGCGCCGTCACGCAGGCCCCGCGCGTCATCGGTCACAACGCCTCGTTCACGGTGACGCTGGAGGCCGTGCGCGGCAACGTGCGCCGTGCCGAGGTGCGCATCGTCCAGGGGGGCAAGCCGATCACGCTCGCGAAGTCGGAGACCGCGACCGGCCCCCGCCTGCAGCTGCCCGTGATCGTCGAGAGCGCCGCGCTCGGCCTCAAGGAGGGCGGTGCCACGCTGGAGGTGGTGGCCAGCGACGATTTCTGGCGTCCGCTCCGCCTCAAGGAGACCGCGCTGGTCGCGCAGCCGATCACGATCGACCTCACGCCACCCCGGGTGGAGATCCTGTCGTCGACGCGCTACGTGTCGCCGGGCGGCGCGGTGTTGATCGCCTTCCGCGCCGCCGACGCCAGCCGGGTGGACGTCAGCGTCGGCTCGCGGATCTTCCCCAGCTTCCCGTACGGTCCGCCCGACAAGGGCGCTCGCGTCGCGCTCATCGCGCTGCCCTGGAACTTCGCGGCCGGCACGCCGCTGGTGGTCACCGCGCGCGACGAGGCCAACAACGTCGCCACCCGGGCGGTGCCGGCCGAGCTCAAGCCGCGCCCCTTCCCGCGCGACACCATCACGCTCACCGACGCGTTCTTGCAGGCCAAGGTCCCCGAGCTGCTGCCGCAGCGGGCCCCCTCCCAGCCGCTCATCGACGGCTTCCTGGTGATCAATCGCGACCAGCGCCGGCAGGCCGAGGAGGAGAAGATCAAGATCGGCGCCCGCACCGCCGAGACCCCGCTGTGGGAGGGGCCGTTCACGCAGCCGCGCAACACCAAGGTGTTCTCGAACTTCGCCGAGACGCGCACCTACGTCTATCAAGGGCGGACGGTCGACACGCAGGTCCACGTCGGCTTCGACCTGGCGTCGACCAAGCTGTCGCCGGTACCGGCCGCCAATGCCGGTCAGGTCGCGTTCACCGGGCCGCTCACGATCTACGGCAACACCGTGATCGTCGACCACGGCCTCGGGCTGCAGACGCTCTACGCGCACCTGTCGTCGATCGACGTCAAGCCGGGCGACAAGGTCACCAAGGGGCAGGAGCTCGGACGCTCGGGCACCACCGGCCTGGCCGTCGGCGATCACCTGCACTTCGAGGTGCTCGTCTCCGGCGTGTCAGTGACGCCGATCGAGTGGTGGGACGGCAAGTGGATCCGCGACCGCGTGAACAGGCCGCTGAAGCAGGCCGGCCTGCCGGAGATCGCCGGCGTCGGCGAGCTGCCGGACGAGCCCGGCGGGCGATCGACCGTCCCGCCCCGCCCCGCCCGCCGCCGCCGCTAGCGGCCGCGGGTGCTCCATCTTCGCCTGGACTCCCGAGGGCTGCGGCGGCTCTGTGTCTTGCAGCCATGGCAGAACTGTCTTACAATCCGACGCTATGAAGACGCTCACCGTGCGCCTGCCCGCCGCGCTCGTGAAGGACCTCGAGGCCGAGTCTCGCGAACGCCATCGGTCCAAGTCCGACATCGTTCGCGAGCGGTTGAGCCTGGCGGCTCGCTCACGCGTGCCGGCCGCGCCGACCGACGCCATTGCCGATCTCGTCGGCTCGGTGGACGGGCTGCCGGTGGACCTGAGCAGACGAAAGAAGGCCTATCTCAGGACGACGGGGTATGGCCGCAAGCGTGCTCGTTGACGCCGGGTTCGTGATCGCGCTGCTGAGCCGTCGCGACCGTCACCACAAGTGGGCGGTGGCCCAGGCTCCGGGTGTGCCGCCGCCCTGGAAAACGTGCGATGCCGTTCTCTCCGAAACATTCCACCTGCTCGGGTCGCGGGGCCGGCCGGCCCTCAGCGCGCTTCTTCGTCGTGGCGCCGTCGTTCCCGCGTTCGATCTCGCTGACGAGCTTGACCGGGTGTTAGGTCTGATGCAGAAGTACGCGGACGTCCCGATGAGCCTCGCCGATGCCTGCCTCGTCAGGATGAGCGAGACCCTCGCCGACCCGCTCATCCTCACGACCGATGCGGACTTCCGCATCTATCGCCGACACGGCCGCCAGGTCGTTCCCTGCATGATGCCACGCTGAAGGGGACTCCGGGCCTCCGGCGTCCATGCCGCCAACGCCAGCCGGGCGGAAGTCATCAAGGCTTGAGGCTGCCGCGTGACGTCTCCGGTGAGGACCTCGCAAGGGCCCTCGCCAGACCGGAAGCCATCTCCGCCTGATCACCCTCGACAACGGCGAGCATCACTCGCCACCGCACCCCCCGCCACACCCGAAGAAGGCCGTCACCGAGCGGTCCTGGTCCATCGTCAACACGCACGGACTCCCCTGGTCGCTGCAGTCGCCCCCGAAGCCGAAGAAGTCGAACCCATCGCCGAAGCTTCCACGGTCACCGTGTCTCCCGGCGCGAAGAACGTCGTGCAATTCTCCGTGCAGCTCGCGGATGCGCTCGAGCCGGTCAGGACCACCCGCCCGGCCGGGTCACCAAAAGACACGGTCAGCACGTACCTCTCGACCAGCACGGTGGTGCTCACCGTCTTGTTGCCGGTCATCTGCAGGACACAGCTCGAGTTGCCGAACGGTGCGCAATCGCCGCCCCAGCCAGTGAAGATCCGGCCCGGGCGCGGCATCGCCTCGAACGTCAGGCCGTCCCCCGCTCGAAGAACCGGTCGCACGGCTGGTCACAGGACACGCCATTGGCGGCAATGGCGAT
>JBGPZN010000569.1:0-2375 GCA_041493815.1 Methylomirabilia bacterium | reverse complement strand
ACAGCGGCGGCACGCCCAGCACGCCCAGCGCCAGCCCCAGCCACAGCGGCCGGGGGACATCGCGGGTGAGGCGCACGCGGTAGTTCACCGCGCGCGGGCTCTCCGGCTCGACGACCAGCACGTAGCGCCCGGCCGGTACCGACGGCAGCCACGCGCGGTCCCACGGCGCGCCCTCCGTCCACGACCCGTCGCTGTCGCGGCCGAAGTAGTACTGCACCTCGCGGCCGAAGGTGCGGGCGGCGCCGGTCTCCTCGTTCACCAGCGTCAGGGTGAAGTACGCCCAGCTCTGCGACAGCGTCGACGAGATCTCGACCATCAGGTTGGAGCTTCGACCGGTGAGCGTGAACGGCTCGCTCTCGACGCTGGTGGTCGCCGGCGCCTGGGGGTGATACTCCCAGGCCGCGTCGAGCACGAGTCGCTGCTGGGCGAGGACCACGAACACCAGGTGGATCAGCAGCGCGGCGCCGACGAAGGCGGCGAGCAGCATCAGCATCGTCTTCGAGCGCGGCGTGAACGGCGAGGGCTGGGCGGCGCCCACGCCGGTACGCTCGGGCGGCTCGCCCGGCAGGCCGAACGCCTTCCACACCACGTCGCCGTCGACGTACTCGCCGATGGACCACGACGTCTCGTCCTTCGTCTTCTCGCCGGAGAGGATCAGCGGCGGGTTGACGTAGTCCTCGACGGTCGCCGTGTCCCCCGCCCGCACCCGCGAGGGGAATTCGCCGACGACATACGTGACCTCGGCGGTCGCGGTCTGGAAGTGGCGGTAGCGCTCGCCGAGATACTCCACCTCGAGCGGGCCGGGCACGGCCGGCACGGCCGCCGCGGTCTTGGCCAGCGTCCAGTGGCCGCCGTACTCCACCAGCCAGCGAAAGCCGCCGGTCGGGTTATGGAGCAGGTGCTCGAACCACGTGTAGGTGACGCCGGCGACCTGGGTGCGCCGGGCCAGGTAGCCGATGGCCTCCCACGTCTCGCCCTTGAGCGTGCCGCGCGAGCCGAGCGGGATTCGCGGCGTGACCGTGCGCTTGGCCTCGTAGCGCGCGATGACCTGGTGGTCGGCACTCTGGGCGTCGAGCACCGCCCCGCACGCCCCACAGGCAACGACGACGGAACGCCCGGGCGCGCGGAGCTGCAGCGGGGCGCCGCAGCCCGCGCAGGTCAGCGAGGCGACCGCGGGCGGGGCCGGCGGCTTCAGCGCCACCCGTCGAGCTCGCGCAGGCCGTGCAGGCCCAGCGTCGCGAAGTCCACGAGCTCGCCGGTGTACAGGCGCGGCGGCTCGTTGCTGTAGTCGAGCGTGGCGAAGCGCGCGGTGGTGGTCCGCAGATCGGCGGTGGCGGTCTTCCAGCCGGCGTCGACGCGGAGGGGCAGCTCGCCCTCGCCACCGATCACCTCGGCTTCACGGACGTCGGTCACCTCGTAGGCGACGCCGCCGAGCGTCACCCGCATGCCGGGCGCCAGGCTCTTCCACTCCGGCAGCGGCTCCGCCACCGTCGTCTCGAACGAGACCGAGAGCTCGCCGGCCGCCTCGGCCAGCCAGCCGCCGTGGCCGTCGTCGAACGCGCAGTACCACTCGTTCCAGCGTCCGCCGTCCCATCGCACCTGCAGCCGGCCAACCACGGCGAAGTGCGTGCCGCGCCACACCCCTTCGGCGCCAAGCTGCAGCGGCGTGACGTCCTCGAGCAGCGCGGCCATGGTGCCCACCTGCTCGACGTCGAGGCCGCGGCGGATGAGGGTGGCCCGGCAGTAGCCGCAGACGGCCAGCAGGGACTGGGCCGACGTGAACTTGACCGGCGCCGCGCAGGACGGGCAGCGAAGCTCACGCACGCGGACGTTGTCTCACGCGCAGCGGGGTCAGGCTTGGGGCGCTCCGCACTCGGGGCAGAACTTGCTGGGCTTGTCCAGGCGCGCGTTGCACCGGGGGCACGTCAGCGCCTGGGCGGCGCCGCACTCGGGACAGAAGCGCGCGCCGGGCGGCACCGGCTTGGCGCAGCGCACGCACGCCCCGGCCGCGGGGGCGGCTGAGCCCGCGCCCGCCGCCGGACCCGCCGGGCCCACGCGCGTCGCCGGCGCCACCGGGCCGCCGGCTGCCGGCGGCTGGCCTCCCGTGGCCTGGCTCATGGCCTGGCCCATCGCCTGGCCCATGGCGATGCCCGCGCCGAGCCCGGCGCCGGCGCCCGCCACACCGCCCTCGTTGGCCGCGGCGACCGGGATGGATTGCGCGGTCTGGAACTGAGTGTACCGGCCCATGTCGCCGACCAGGCCCATGCCGATCCGCTCGTCCAGGCGCTTCTGTAGCTCCTCGGGCAGCGACACGTTCTGGACCTGGAAGCCCTCCAGCGCCAGCCCGAGGTCGGCGAACATCGGGCGCAGCTTGT
>JBGPZN010000604.1:0-2214 GCA_041493815.1 Methylomirabilia bacterium | reverse complement strand
GGCGGCCGACCGCATCGGCGAAGCGGTCAGCCGGATCAACAAGGTCGTGCGCGAGATCGCAATCCGCAGCGGCGAGGTGCCCCGGATGTGACGTAGCCGTCCGACTGACAGGGGGGCACGATATGGCCCCCAAACCCCCACGCGCTCGGGGCGCCCCGGCAAAGCCGTGGCACCCCTCGATACGCCGGCAGGCGCCTAGCCGATGCCGAAGGCGTCGAGCCCCGTGATGTCCCGCCCGATGATCAGCGTGTGGATGTCGTGCGTCCCCTCGTAGGTGTTCACCGTCTCCAGATTCAGCATGTGGCGGATGATCGGGTGCTCGTCGACGATGCCGGCGGCGCCCAGGATGTCGCGGGCGAGCCGCGCGGTGTCGAGCGCCATCTGCACGTTGTTCATCTTGGCCATCGACACCTGCTGGGCCCGCAGCGTGCCGGCGTCCTTGAGCCGGCCGAGCTGCAGCACGAGGAACTGGGCCTTGGTGATCTCGGTGATCATCCACACGAGCTTCTGCTGCACGAGCTGGAACGACGCGATGGGCTTGCCGAACTGGATGCGCTGCTGCGCGTACTGCAGCGCCCAGTCGTAGCAGGCCATGGCGGCGCCGATCGCGCCCCACGCGATGCCGTAGCGCGCCTGGTTGAGGCAGCCGAGGGGTCCGCGCAGCCCCTTCACCGTGGGGAACTTATTCTCGAGGGGGATCGTGCAGTCCTGGAAGGCCAGCTCCGAGGTGATCGAGGCCCGCATCGAGAACTTGCCGTGGATGTCGAGCGTCGAGAAGCCCGGCGTCCCCCGCTCGACCAGGAAGCCGTAGATCTCGCCGTCGTCCTCCTTGGCCCACACCACGGCGACGTCGGCGATGGAGCCGTTGGTGATCCACAGCTTGGTGCCGTTGAGCACGTACCCGTCGCCGACGCGCCGGGCGCGCGTCTTCATCCCGCCGGGGTCGGAGCCGTGGTCGGGCTCGGTGAGGCCGAAGCAGCCGACCGCCTCGCCGGTGGCGAGCTTCGGCAGCCACCGATCCTTCTGGGCCTCGGAGCCGTAGGCGTAGATCGGGTACATGACCAGTCCGCTCTGCACGGAGGCCGCCGAGCGCAGGCCTGAATCGCCGCGCTCCAGCTCCTGCATGATCAGCCCGTAGGCGACGTTGTTCAGGCCGGCGCAGCCGTAGCCCGTGAGCGTGGCGCCGAACACGCCGAGCTCGCCGAGCTTGGGGATGAGCGCTACCGGAAACGTTCCCGCGCGGTGGTGCTCGGGCACGATCGGCAGGAACTCCGCCTCCACCCAGTCACGCACGGCGTCCCGGATCATGCGCTCGTCCTCGGAGAGCAGCCCCTCGATGCCGTAGTAGTCGACGCCCCGGAACTTCTCCATGCCCTGTCTCCCGGTTACAGCTTCAGCGGGTTGAAGTCGGTGTGGTAGTCGAACGTATCCACCTGCTCGCGCGATTTCAACCACGCCACCGCCGCGTACGTGAGGGGCGTGGCGGCCGCCTCGTAGGCGACCTTGACCATCCACTGGGCGCCGACGATCCCGGCCAGCGCGGCCGCCGGCACCGCGCCGGCGAAGGCCAGCGTGACGAACACGGCGCTGTCGAGCCCCTGCCCGACCACCGTGGAGCCGATCGTGCGGACCCACAGCCAGCGGCCACCGGTGGCGACCTTGAGCTTGGCCAGCACGAAGGCGTTGGCGAACTCGCCCACGAGGTACGCGACGAACGAGGCGAGCAGGATGCGGGGCGCCTGGCCCAGGATCTCCTGGTACGCCGCCTCCCCTTTCCAGAACGGCGCGGCCGGCAGCTCGCCGCCCAGCCAGACCGCGGCGACCATCAGCGCGTTGCAGGCGAAGCCGAGCCAGATCACGCGCCGGGCGGCGGCGTAGCCCCACACCTCGGTCAGCACGTCGCCGAGCACGTAGGAAATCGGAAAGATCACGATGCCCGCGGTGAGGGTGAGGCCACCGACCGTGACGAGTTTGGCGGCGATGATGTTGGCCGTCAGCAGGCAGGTGACGAAGAGCGCGGTGCACGTGATGAAGCGCCACGACATGGCCGTTCGATCATACTATGGCGCTGTGGAGGGCAAGCCGCGGGCGGTCGTGCTGCTCAGCGGCGGCGTCGACTCGGCGACCGCGGCCGCGCTGACGGCGCGCGACGGCTTCGCGCTCTACGCACTGACGTTCGCCTACGGCCAGCGCCACGCGGCCGAGATCGAGGCG
>JBGPZN010000150.1:0-7854 GCA_041493815.1 Methylomirabilia bacterium | reverse complement strand
CGCGCCTGGCCGAGGCGGGCGGGCTGGATCTGCGCATCTTCAACCGCGACGGCACGAAGATCCTGGGGACGCGGCGGCCCGACCCGGCCAACGCCCCCGGCGCCAATCACGACCTCATGCTGGAGTTCATGAACGCGAAGAACGGCGGGGAGTGGGCGTCGTTGCCGGTGGCGGTGTTCTACACGAGGGACTTCCGGGAGCTCCACCGCTACATCGAGTATCCCGCCATCTATCACAAGGACCGGATCCGCGGCCACCAGCAGGCGGCGCGGCCGGGCGAGGGCGAGGCCGACGCCAGCGCGCGGGGGACGCGCGAGTTCGTGGCCATGCAGGCCTCGCCGTTCTTCGACCTGTGGGCCTCGGCCGCGGTTGACGAGATCCTCAGCGCGCTGTACGAGAGGCTGACCGTCAGCGACCGCTGAGCCAGGTGTCCAGGTACGAGGCCGCGTCGACGCCGTCGAGACCGACCGACGCCGGGGTACGGCCCGCGAACGCCGCGCGCGGGGCCAGGCCGACGAGCTCCGCGCGATCGAGGGCGACGCCCGCGCGGGCCGCCTCCTCGCGCACCCGATCGAACGCCGCCGGGATCGGCGTGACGCGGTAGTCGAGCAGGTTCATCGAGACCTGGGCGCGGCCCCGGCTGGCCAGCGGCAGGCCGAGCGCCTGCACGGCCGGCAATCCGCCGCCGCTGGCGCGCACGGCTCGGGCGATCGCGCGGGCGGCGCCGAGGTCGTCACCGGCGAGCCAGACGTTGTAAGCGATCAGCACATCGCGGGCGCCGACGAGGACGGCGCCGGCGCGCGCGTCGAAGCGCGCGGGGCCGTCGTCGGGCCGGCCGTCGGCCGAGGCCAGCCGCGCGGCCAGGCCCTCGTACTCGCCGTGGCGCAGCTCGCGCAGCGCTCGCCGCTCCGGGCGCAGGGCCGCGTGGGCGTAGTAGTAGACGGGCAGGGCGTGGCGCGCGGCCAGCGTCCCTCCGGTCTGGTGCGCGAGGGCGACGGCGTCCGCCATCGTCAGGCCGGCCAGCGGCACGAACGGCAGGACGTCGAGCGCGCCGATCCGCGGATGGATGCCGTGATGCTCGCGCATGTCGACCTCGGCCACGACGGCATCGGCCAGCGCGAGCGCGGCCGCGGCGACCGCCGCCGGCGGGCCGAGGAAGGTGAAGACCGAGCGGTGGTGGTCGGGGTCGGCGTGCACGCCGGCCAGCGTCACGCCCGGGGTGGCGGTGACGGCGGCCGCGAAGCGGGCCAGGCGCGCCCCGTCGCGGCCCTCGCTCACGTTCGGCACGCACTCCACGACCGGCCTCGGGATCACGGCGGTATACTACGGGGCGGAATGCCGTTCCTGCCAATCGGGAAGCTCCCCGCCGACCTGCTGCAGGCGGTCCTCGACAAGCACCCGAGTCACGATCCGCGGGTGATCGTGGGGCCGCGCGTCGGCGAGGACGCCGCCGTGATCGATCTCGGCGACCGCTACCTGGTGGCCACCGCCGATCCGATCACGTTCGCCACCGACGACCTCGGCTGGTACGCGCTGCACGTCAACGCCAACGACATCGTCGTGCGCGGCGCCACACCCCGCTGGTTTCTGGCCACGCTGCTGCTGCCCGAGGCCCGGACCGACGAGGACACGGTGCGGACCCTCTTCGGCCAGCTGGCCGAGGCGTGCGAGGAGCTCGAGGTCGCACTGGTGGGCGGCCACACCGAGGTCACCCACGGGATCGACCGGCCGATCGTGGCCGGCACGATGCTGGGCGAGGTGGCCAAGGACCGGCTCGTCACGACCTCCGGCGCCCAGGTCGGTGACGCGATCGTCCTGACCAAGGGCGTGCCGCTGGAGGGCGCGGCCATCATCGCGCGCGAGAAGGACGCCGAGCTGCGCGCGCGGGGCGTGCCAGCCGCGACGATCCGCCGCGCGCGCAACTTCTTGAGGTCGCCGGGGATCAGCGTGCGGCCCGAGGCGGAGATCGCCTGCGAGCTGGCCACGGTGCACGCGATGCACGACCCGACCGAGGGGGGCATCGCGACCGCGCTGCACGAGCTGGCGGCGGCCGCCGGCGTGGGGCTGCGGATCGATCGCGACCGGATCATGGTCTTGCCCGAGGGCCGCGTGTTGTGCGAGGCGTTCGGCCTCGACCCGCTCGGCACCATCGCCTCCGGCGCCCTGCTCATGACGATGATCCCGGCCGAGGCCGGGATCGTCCTGCACGCGCTCGCCCGCGAGGCCATCGACTGCCACTTCATCGGCCAGGTGGTGGAGCCCGAGCAGGGCGTCACCCTCGTGGATGGCGCGCGCCAGTGGCCGCTGCCGGTCTTCGCGCGGGACGAGATCGCCAAGCTGTTCGGGGCGGGCTAGCCGTGCCCCAGCTCGGATACTCGCGCCGCTCGCTCGCGCTCGGTCGCGAGGGCCTCGTGGCCTCGTGCCATCCGCTCGCCACGCTGGCCGGGGTGGAGACGCTCAAGGCCGGGGGCACCGCGGCCGACGCCGCCGTCGCCACCAATGCGGTGCTGGCGGTGACCCAGTCGAACAACTGCGGGCTCGGCGGCGACCTCTTCTGCCTCTACTACGAGGCGGCCACCCGGCGCGTGCACTTTCTCAACGGCGCCGGTCGCTCCGGCTCGCGGGCGACGCTGCAGGAGCTGGCGCGGCGCGGGCTGAGCGGGCTGCCGGTGCTCGGGCCGCCCACCGTGAGCGTCCCCGGCGTGGTGCGCGCGTGGGCGATGCTGCTCGAGCGCTTCGGCACGCGTCCGCTCGACCGGCTGCTGCAGCCGGCCCTGCACTACGCCGAGCGCGGCTTTCCGATGACGTCGCTCCTCAGCCAGGGGATCGGCGAGTTCGCACCGGGGAATGCCGATCCGGAATGGCGTCGCGTGTTCCTGCCCGGGGGCAGGGCGCCGGCGCCCGGGGAGATCTTCGTGCAGCCCGACCTGGCCCGCACGCTGCGTGACCTCGCCGCCGAGGGCCCCGACCTCTTCTACCGGGGCCGCGTCGCCCGGACGATCGCCGAGCGCCTGGAGCGCGACGGCTTCCTCACGCTCGACGACCTCGGCGCCCACGCCGGCGAGTGGGGCGAGCCGATCTCGACCACGTACCGCGGGTTCACGGTCTACGAGACGCCGCCGCCGACGCAGGGCGTGACGGCCCTGCTCGCGCTGAACATGCTCGAGGGTGTTCCCCTCGCGAAGCTGCCGCTGCACTCGGTCGAGCACCTGCACCTGCTGCTGGAGGTCGTGAAGCTCGCCTACGCCGATCGCGACCGCTGGATCGGCGATCCGGCCCTCGCCCGCGTCCCCGTGGCCGGGATGCTCGACAAGGCGTACGCGGCCGAGCGCCGGCGCCAGTTCGATCCCAGGAAGGCGCAGGCCTACGTGCCCGGCCAGCCGGAGGGCGACACCACCGGCTTCGTGGTCGCCGACGGCCACGGCAACGTGCTGAGCGTCATCCAGAGCCTGTTCAACTCGTTCGGCTCCGGGGTGGTCCCGCCGGGCACCGGCTTCTGCCTGCAGAACCGCGGGCGCCACTTCACGGTGGACCCGGCACACCCGAGCGGGCTGGCGCCGCGCAAGCGCCCGTTCCACACGCTCATGGCCTCCATCACCACCCGCGACGATCGGCCGGTGCTGGGCTTCGCGACCATGGGCGGCAACGGACAGGCGATGTTCCACGTCCAGGTGCTGACCAACGTCTTCGACTACGGCCTCGACGTGCAGGAGGCGATCGAGCGGCCGCGCTTTCTCGTCGGCGCGTTTCTGCCCGACGATCCCGCCGACGTCATCCACCTGGAGAGCCGCGTGCCGCCCCGCGTCTTCGCCGCCCTCCGCCGTCGCGGCCATCCCATCAAGGCCGCACCCGAGCTGCTCTACCGGGTGGGGCAGGCGCACGCCGTCGGCCTGCGCGACGGCGTGCTGAGCGGCGGCGCCGACCCGCGCGGCGACGGCGTGGCCCTGGGCTTCAGATGCGCCGTCGCCGCGTCCTGCTGGTCGCGCTCCTGCTCGTCGGGTTGACCACGCCGGTCGGGGCCGCGGAGTGGGGATTGATCCGCCCCGGCGTGAGCACGATGGAGGCGCTGCGCGCGCGGTACGGCGCGCCCACGCGGGTCGACCGCCAGAAGATCGACAGCTACGACACCGAGAACTGGGTCTACGAGGGCGACCGCGCGCCGGTCGGGGTGGAGCGGCTCACCGTGGAGTTCGGGCTCGTCCAGCAGGACAAGTACCGGGCCGACGTCGTCCGCGCCTTCCGGCTCGAGCCCAAGCCCGGCACGTTCAATCGCGGCGTGGTCACCAACGGCTGGGGCTTCCCGGACCGCATGGGTCACGAGAACGAGCGCGACATCTTCCTCTATCGCGACGGGCTGCTCGTCTACTTCGACCCGACCGGCTGGAACGCGCAGCTGATGGTCTTCACGCTGCCCCAGCCGCGCGACCCGACCGAAGAGCCTCGGTCGCGCTGACGAGCCCGCGCACGGGGATCGCCACCCAGTCCGGCCGGTTGTTCGCCTCGTACACGATCTCGTACGCCGCCTTCTCCACCTCCAGCACCGCCAGCGCGCGCGTGAAGGCCGCCTCGCCGGCGGGCAGGAACGGCGCGGCGCCGGCTGCCTCGCGATACGCCGCCACGAACGCGCCGCGGGCGGCGGCCTCCCAGCCCGCCCGCGCCCGCGCGCTGGCCGCCGCGTAGCCGAGCGAGCGCAGCAGCCCGGCCACGTCGCGCAGCGGCGTGTGCTTGCGCCGGCGCTCGGCCAGCGGCCGCAGCGGCTCGCCCTCGAAGTCGATGATCGCGAAGTCCGCGCCGTCGCGGATGGCCAGCGTCTGTCCGAGGTGGAAGTCGCCGTGGTGGCGTAGCTTCGCCGCGCCCACCAGCCCGGCGAGCCCGGTGGCGTCGACGCGCGCCGGCACGCCGGGCGGCCAGCGGCCGCCGAGCGCGGCGCGGGCGGCGTCGAGCTGGCGCTGCACCGCCTCGGTCCAGGCGGCGACGTCGGCGGCCGTGATGCGCTCGGGCGCGAACGCCCGCTCGGCGGGATCGGCGGCGAGCGCGAGATGCAGCTCGGCCGTGCGGCGAGCGAGGGTCCGCAGCGGAGCGAGCGCGGCATCGCCGGCGGCCAGGCGGTCGAGCAGCCAGCGCCAGCCGTCGCGCGCGTCGCCGACCAGCTCCTGGACCATCGCCAGCGCGCAGGCGCCGCCGGCGTCGCGGTACTCCAGGCTGCCGCAGAGGCGGGGCGTGTGGCGGAAGTCGGTGTGCTCGGTCAAGAAGCGGGTGATCTCGATGTCGGGATTGACACCCACGGCGAGTCGCCGGAACTGCTTGAGGATGAGCGTATCGCCGAACACGATCGAGGTGTTGCTCTGCTCGCCGCTCAGCCGTCGCGCCGGCACGTCGGCGCCGAGGCTGGACGGCCAGGCGCGCGTGCGGGCGCCGACCACCTCGCCCCGCGCGCCCGGGGCCCGCGCCTCGCGCGTGATGAGGTCGAGCAGGGCGCGGTCGAAGTCGGGATCGTCGAGCGCGTCGCGAATCTCCGCCCCCTCGAGCAGCGGCAGCGCGTAGCGGTCGTGGCTGCCGTCGTCGAGCGTCACCCGCGCGATCCAGAGCGTGCCGGGGCCGAGCCGCACCCCGTCCTCGAGCGCCACCGCGTCGATGCGCCGGCTCTTGGCCGCGAACCACCGCTGCCCGGCGATCCACGCGCCCAGGGCGTCGGCGCGGGCCTGGTTCAAATCGCCGTGTCCTCGATGCCGTAGCGCACGGGCCGGCGCTGGCGGCCCTGCAGCCGGAGCCAGTAGAAGCCGTGGGGGCCGAGCGACAGGAAATAGGGCTCGCGGCCGATCGGCGGGAAGCGCGTGTCGCCGAGCATCTCGACCGGCACCGCGCCCTCCAGCGCGGTCAGGTTCAGCTCCACCGGCTGCGGGCGCCCGGAGAGATTGGCGACGATCAGCACCGTGTCGTCCTGCCAGCAGCGGAGGTAGGCCAGCACCGACTGGTTGCGCGGCTTCAAGAACTCGATCGAGCCGCGCCCGAACGCGGGGGAGCGCCGGCGGGCGGCGATGAGCCGCCGCAGCGTGTTCAGCGGCGACGTCGCGAGCCTCTCCTGGGCCGCCACGTTCACGGCCTGGTAGCTGTAGACGGGGTCGGTGATGACCGGCAGGTAGAGCTGGGCCGGATCGGCGGTGGAGAAGCCGGCGTTGCGGTCGTCCGACCACTGCATCGGCGTGCGCACGCCGTTGCGGTCGCCGAGGTGGACGTTGTCGCCCATGCCGAGCTCGTCGCCGTAGTAGACGATCGGGCTCCCGGGCAGCGTCAGCAGCAGGCAGTTGAGCAGCTCGATGCGGTGACGGTCGTTGTCCATCAGCGGGGCCAGGCGCCGCCGGATCCCCAGATTGAGCTTCATCTGCGGATCGGAGGCGTAGGCGTAGTACATGTAGTCGCGCTCCTCGCTGGTCACCATCTCGAGCGTCAGCTCGTCGTGGTTGCGCAGGAACAGGCACCACTGGCAGGCGGGCGGGATCGGCGGCGTGTGGGTGAAGATGTCGGTGATCGGCAGGCGATCCTCGCGCCGGATGCCCAGGTACAGGCGCGGCATGAGCGGGAAGTGGAACGCCATGTGGAACTCGTCGCCGTCGCCGAAGTAGGGGCGCACGTCCTCCGGCCACTGGTTGGCCTCGGCCAGCAGCACCCGCTCGCCGCCGTACTCGCGGTCGATGACCGCCCGGAACTCGCGCAGGATGGCGTGCGTCTCCGGCAGGTTCTCGCCGTTGGTCCCCTCGCGCTCGATCAGGTAGGGGACGGCGTCGCAGCGGAAGCCGTCGAGCCCGCGGTCGAGCCAGAAGCGCATGACGTCGAGCATGGCGCTCTTCACGGCCGGGTTGTCGTAGTTGAGGTCGGGCTGGTGGCTGAAGAACCGGTGCCAGTAGTACTGCTTGGCGACGGGGTCCCACGACCAGTTCGACTTCTCGGTGTCGGTGAAGATGATGCGGGCGTCGCGGTAGCGCTGGTCGGAGTCGCTCCACACGTAGTAGTCGCGGTAGGGCGAGGCGCGGTCGGCCCGGGCGGCCTGGAACCACGGGTGCTGATCGGAGGTGTGGTTCATGACCAGGTCGGCGATCACCCGCAGGCCGCGCTCGTGGGCGGCGTCCATGAACGTCTGAAAGTCGGCCACGCTGCCGTAGGCGGGATGGATGCCGTAGAAGTCGGCGATGTCGTAGCCGTCGTCCTTGAGCGGCGAGGGGTACATCGGCAGGATCCACAGGCAATTGACGCCCAGCTCCTTGAGGTAGTCGAGCTTGGCCGTCAACCCGGCGAAGTCGCCGACGCCGTTGCCGTCGCCGTCGAAGAACGCCTTGACGTGCACCTCGTAGAAGACCGCGTCCTTGTACCAGTCCTTCACCGAACGTCCATCGCTCACGGCACGTAGGCCACTTCGAGCTTCAAGCGATCGGGATCCTCGAAGAACAGGGCGTAGTACCCGGGCCGGTACTCGGGATACTCGCGCGGCCCGCCATACAGCGCCGCGATCCCCCGCGCCTTCAAGAACTCCTCCCCAAACCGATCGACGTCCTCCCGCCCCCCCACCCGAAACGCCACATGATTCAACCCCGGATCCTTCCGATGAAACCCCGCCCCCACCCGCTCCCCCGCCGTCTGCACGATCCAGAAATCCGTCGTCCCATTACTCATCCCCAGCAGATTGTCCGCGCCCAGCGTCACCCGATACTCAAGATATCCGAGCAGCTCCCGGTAAAACGGTACCGAGACCCTCGCGTCAGCCACATTCAACTGCACGTGATACACCGTCGCCTTCATGCCCCTGGTCGAGCGGCGATCAAAATGGTCCAGATGCTAGGCGCCGACGCGCGACGACTG
>JBGPZN010000402.1:0-3626 GCA_041493815.1 Methylomirabilia bacterium | reverse complement strand
GCGGGCCTCGGCATCGGCCTGGCACTCGTGCGCCATCTGGTCGAGCTCCACGGCGGCATCGTGCAGGCCGACAGCCGCGGCCCAGGAACGGGCTCGACGTTCACGGTGTGGCTGCCGGCGCAGGACGCGAGCGAGTCCGGAGTGGGCCCGGAGGCTGCCGAGGCCGGGACGGCGGGCGCCCCGCGCGGGCTGAGCGGGCTGCACGTGCTCGTGGTCGACGACGACCCCGACGCCCGGGATCTGGCCCGTCTCGCCTGTGCTCAGGCCGGCGCGCGCGTCACGCCGGCCGGGTCGGCCGCGGAGGCGATGCGGGTCGTGGAAGCCGCGGCCGTCGACGTGCTGATCAGCGACATCGGCCTGCCCGGTACCAACGGCTACGAGCTGATGGCGGCGGTGCGGGCACACGCCAACGGGCGGCAGATCCGGGCCATCGCGCTCACGGCCTACGCCCGCCTGGAGGATCGCGAGCGTGCGCTGCAGGCCGGCTTCCACCTCCACGTACCCAAGCCGATCGATCCCGCCCGCCTGGCGCGGGCGGTCGCGCTGGCGGTCGGGCGCAGCGAGCACGCTGCGTAATGACGACGACCCTGCGTATCCTGGTGGGCGCGGTCCTGGCGACGCTCGCCTGCAGCGCCGGCGCTCACGCGCAGACGACACCACGCGCGATCGTCGTGGTGCCCTTCGATGCGTCCGGTCTGGCTCCCGAGGAGCAGTGGATGGGCGAGGCGGTCGCTCAGCTCATCTCGCTCGGCCTGGCCTGGCATCCGGCGCTCGTGCAGATCGACCGTTCGCGGGTCCGGGACGTGCAGGATCCGGCGATCTGGACCGGCCCGCTGGTGAGCCAGGTCGCCGCGGCCGTCCATGCTCACGCCGGCCTGTACGGGCGCATTGATCGGCAAGGCGCAGACCTGGTGATCCAGCCGCAGCTGGTGGATCTGCAGGGCGGCGGGATCAAGGTGAGTGCGCTGACTCCGTTGACGATGGCCGACGCCGAGTTCCTGGCGCGAGCCGCCCCGCTGGCCTCGCTCTACGCGCGCGAGCTCGGCGGGCCTCTCACCGCCGGCGATCTCGCGCGCCTGGATCGAGGAGCGCGAGCGACCGCGTCGCTGGAAGCGTTCAAGTGCTTCACCGAAGGGCAGGTAGCCCTCGCGACCCGCGCGAACGAGGTTGCGGTGGAGCGAATGCTCGGTGCCGTGAATCTCGATGAGCACTTCGTCATGGCCCAGTACATGCTGGGCGTCGCGTACCTGGCATTCGGCAATCGCTGGAAGGCCGCGGCCCAGTTTCGCGCCTCCACTCAGCTCGATCCCACAATGCCCGAGCCCTGGAAGACGCTCGGCGACCTGTTCCTCGCGGCGCCCCGACCGCTCTTCGATCAGGCGATTGAGGCGTACTCCAGGGCCATCCAGCTACGGCCCTTCTACGCCGACGCGCATGTCGGCCTGGGCGACGCCCGGAAGGTCAGGGGCGATGTCGCCGGTGCGGTGACCGCCTATCGTGCGGCAACGGCCGCGAACCCGTTCAGCGCGCGCGCTCACGCTCGACTCGCCGGGATCTACGCGCAGACGGCCCGCTGTGCCGACTCGGCGGCGGCGCAGGGTCGGGCCCTCGACCTGGATCCACGCTCGGGCCTGGCGCCGGCGTGTGCTCCGACATCTCCCTGAGACCTCACACCGCGAGCAGGCCGGTGCGCAGCGCCACGGCCACCGCCTCCGCCCGGCTGCCGGCGCCGAGCTTGTCCAGGATGGACGCCACGTGGAACTTCACCGTGTGGCGCGAGATGGCCAGGCGCGCGGCGATCACGCGATTGTTCGCGCCGTCGGCGATCAGCTCCAGGATCTCGCGCTCGCGTGCCGTCAGCGGCAGGCCCGACGCGCGCTGCGCACCGCCGGCCACCGGCTGGGTCAGCGCCTCCGCGTGAACGGCGAGGAGACCGGCGTGGACGGCGCGCAGCGCACCGTCGAGCTCGTCCGGGGTCGCGCGGAGCGGCAGCGCGGCACGGAGCCCGAGCGCTCGCCACGCCGACGTCCACAGCCGGGCGGGGGAGTCGGACAGCGCGACGACGGCCGGGCGGCGTGACGAGTCGCGCATGGCTCGTAGCGCCCGGCGCGTCTCGGTCTCGCCGAGCGCGAGCACGACGATGGCGTCGGGATGCTCCTGCAGCAGCCCGAGGAGCTGAGCGGGTGTGCCGACCGCGACGCACCAGCCGGCGAAGCCGCGCAGCGCGGCCTCCACACGAGCCGCGTACATCGACTCCCGCGCGACCACGACGACCGCCGTCGGCCGCCCGTCGCGGCTCACACCGTTTTCGCCAGCGCCGCCGAGACGAAGCGGCGGACGTCGTTGATCGGGATCGCTAGCGCCAGACCGCCGGTGATCATGGTGTTGATGCCGACGACGTGACCCGCCGTGTCGGCGAGTGGGCCGCCCGAGTTGCCGGGGGCTAGGCGCAGGTCGGCGTGAATCCACCGCCGTCCATCGGCCGACACGGGCCCGATGGCATGCACGACGCCGGCCGTCAGCGTCCGGCGCAACCCGAGCGGATGGCCGAGCGCGACGACCAGCGTGCCCACGCAGAGGGTGTCGGAGTCGGCCAGCGAGGCGAGGGCCACCCTCGTGCGCGGCATCCGGAGCAGCGCGAGGTCGAGCCGGCGGTCGGCGGCCACGAGCTGCGCCTCGAGGCGGCGGTCGTCGGCGAATCCCACGCGCACGCGCGGGGTGCGGGCGACGTGGGCGTTGGTCACGATGAGGTCCGGCGCCCACACGACGCCGGCGCCGGCGCCGCTGTCGGTGGAGACCTCGACCGTCACCTCACGCAGGCGATCCCCGACGGGAGCCAGGTGCGGCGGGATCGACTCACGCGCGCTGAGGACGCTCACCGATGGTCACCCGGAGCTCGCGTGACTCGCCGCCACGCAGGATGCGTACGATCAGCTCCTGTCCGACGCGCTCGGGCCGGAGCACCCCCACCAGATCGTCGGGCTCGGTCATGGGCTCGCCGGCCACCGACACGACGATGTCGCCGATGACGAGCCCGCCGGCGGCCGCCGGGCTGTCGGCCCTGACGTTGATGGCGATGACCGCCGTCTGTTGGTCCAGGCCCAGGCGCTGGCGCAGCTCCTCGGGCAACGCCACGGGCTGGGTCCCGACGCCGAGGTAGGCTCGCGGAATCCTCCCGCGCTGGGCCACGTGCTCGGCCAGGCGGGTGACGGCGGCCGCCCGGATCGCGGACTGCAGCTGTCGCGACGCGCCGGAGGTGGTGATGCCCACGACCCGGCCGAGCATGTCGATGAGCGGCCCGCCCGAGAATCCTGGATAGAGCGTGAGATCGACCGCGATCGTCTCGCCGTCCGCCGAGCGGCCGCCGCGGGTATCCAGGGCGCTGACGATGCCCGCGCTCGCGCGGGGCCCGGCCCCGAGCGCCAGGACGAGATGGCCGATCCGGAGCTCGGCGTCGGGGGCGATGTCGGCCGCCGGTGTGCTGCCGGCCTCGGCGCGCAGCACCGCGATGTCGAGGCCGGGATCGCGCCCGGCCACCTGGGCGGAGAGCGTGTGGCCGTCCGGGCCCGTGAGGTCCACCTCGCGGTCCGGCTCGACCGTGTGGCTCGCCGTCACGATGAGGCCGG
>JBGPZN010000565.1:0-2403 GCA_041493815.1 Methylomirabilia bacterium | reverse complement strand
GCGCACGGTCGCGCGCTTGTTCCACGCCTCGGCCCACTGCGGCGCCGCCTCGATCAGCGCCGTCAGCAGACGCTCGCTGGCGGCGAAATCGCGCCGCTCCATCGCGGCGATCGCCTCGGCCAGCCGCGCGTCCAGCTCGGCGTGGCCGGAACGGCACCACATCGCCCACAGCGCCGCCTCGGCCCGCGCCACCCGGCCCGGGTCGTCGCCCCGCAACGCCTCCAGCGCCTCCGCCTCGGTCACGATCGTGTCTCGTGGTACATGTGAACCAGCTCCAACGTTGATGAGGTGACTGCGGATGAGTATCGTGCGCGACTTCGAGAAGACGTTCAACCGCCAAGATGTGGATGGGTTGCTGGCGTGCTTCACCCCGGGCGCGACCTACACGGACACGTTCTTCGGCGCCCACACCGGCTCTGCCCTGCGCCCGATGTTCGAGCGGATGTTCCGCGAGGGGCGCGACTACTCGTGGGTGATGGATACGGTCGTGGAGACACGGGACACGATCGCCGCCGAGTGGACGTTCGGCTACGTGGTCACCGACGCCGTTCCGCGCAGCGCCGGGCGCCGCGTGCACTTCCGCGGCATGAGCCTGTTCGAGCTGGAAGGCGGCCGCATCGCCCGCTACCGCGAGTACTTCGACGAGGGCGTCGCGCTCCTGCAGCTCGGCTTCAAGCCCGAATCGATCGCCAAGGTCCTCGGGCGGCGCGGACGACCGGCACCGCCACCGCCAGCAGCGCCAGCGTCGTGAGGACCGCGGAGATCGGGCGCTGGAACAGGATCAGGACGCCGGCCTCGGAGATGATCAGCGACTGTCGCAGGGCCCGCTCGGCCAGCGGCCCGAGCACCAGCGCCAGCGTGAGCGCGGCCGGCGAGTAGCCGAGCTTCTTCATCCCGTAGCCGAGCACGCCGAACACGAGCATCTGGCCGACGTCCCACAGCTTGTTGCTCTGCGAATAGGAGCCGGTGATGCAGAACACGATGATCAGCGGCATGAGGATGCTGTAGGGCAGGCGCAGCGCCCGCACGAACAGCGGGATGAACGCGATGTTGAGGATCAGCAGCATGGCGTTGGCGACGTACTGGGAGGCGATGAGCCCCCAGACGAAATCCGGGTTCTTCTCGAACAGGAGCGGGCCCGGCCGCAATCCCCACATCATGAGCCCGCCCAGCATCACCGCGGTGGTGGCCGAGCCCGGGATGCCGAGCGTGAGCATCGGCACCATCGCGCCGGCGGAGGCGGCGTTGTTCGCCGACTCGGGCCCGGCGACGCCCTCGATGGCGCCGTGCCCGAATTCTTCCGGATGGCGCGACACCTTTCGCTCGACCGTGTAGGCGAGGAAGGAGGCGATGGTGGGGCCGGCGCCGGGCAGCACGCCGACGACGAAGCCCAGCACGGTGCCGCGCACGATGGCCCAGCGCGAGCGCGCCCAGTCGGTCGCCGTCGGCCACACGTCGCGCAGGCCGTAGCGCGCGTTCAAGATCTGGCCGCTCTTGGGCTCCTCGGCGCCGGCCAGGACCTCGCCCATCCCGAACAAGCCGATGGCCACCGGCAGGAAGTCGACGCCGTCGAGCATCTCGGCGATGCCGCCGGTGTAGCGCGCGTCACCGGAGATGATGTCGAAGCCGACCATGGAGAGCATGAGCCCGAGCACCATGCTGATGTAGCCCTTCAGCGCGTGCTCGCCGGTGAGGCCGGTCACCGTGGTGAGGCCGAGCAGCATGAGCGCGAACGTCTCCGGCGGCCCGAACGACAGCGCCCAGCGCGCCAGCAGCGGCGACATCAGCATGAGCAGCACCACGCCCACCGTCCCCGCCGCGAACGAGCCGAGCGCCGCGATGCCGAGCGCGGCGCCGGCCCGGCCCTGCAACGCCATCTGGTAGCCGTCGATGCAGGTGACGACCGAGGCCGACTCGCCCGGCGTGTTGATGAGCACCGAGGTGATGGTGCCGCCGTACATCGTGCCGGCGTAGAGCGCCGCCAGCATGATGATCCCCGAGGTCGGCGGCATGCCGAACGTCAGCGGCAGCAGCAGGGCCACGCCGGAGACGGGGCCGATGCCGGGCAGGGCGCCGATGAGCGTGCCGAGCACGACGCCGACCATCGCCATGAAGATGTTGAACGGCGTCAGCGCGATCGAGAAGCCGAGGGCGAGGTTGGCGAAGACGTCCATGTCTTCTCGTCCGGCTCAGAATCCGAGGACGCCGATGGGGAACGGCACGCCGAGCCACCAGGTGAAGATCGCCCAGTTGGCGGCGGCCGTCCCGACAGCCACGCCGAGGGCGACCGGCCACGCGTGACCTTCCAGGAAGCGCAGCAGTCCGACCAGAAACAGCGCGGTGGCGAGCGTCATGCCGAGCAGCGGCACCAGCGCGATGAAGAGCGCGCTGGCCCCGACGACG
>JBGPZN010000389.1:0-3728 GCA_041493815.1 Methylomirabilia bacterium | reverse complement strand
CCGACCGAGATCGTCTTCACCGAGTAGCCGGTGCTCTTCTCGAACAGCGGCACCAGCACGTCGAGCAGCCCGGAGTCCTGGGTGCTGGTCGTGGTGGAGAGGATCACGGTCCTGGACGCCGGCGCTTGCGCCAGCGCCGCCGCCGGCGCCAGCGTCAGCGCGAGGGCAAGGAGGATCAGGGTCGGCCGCCGCATGGAGTCTCCCTCTTCGGCGAGCCGTGGCCCGCCATCTATGCTTGGTCGAGCATAGTCATATATGCTCTCGCGGACACAAGCAAGCCCCGGTACCCGGCCGGCCGCACGGTAGAATGACTGGGACGAGCGCCATGCCCGAGCCCCGCATCCTCATCGTCGACGACGAACCCGATATGGTGGACAGCTGCGCGCGCATCCTGCGCCGCGCCGGCCATCGCTGCCTCACCGCCACCGATCCGCAGCGGGCGCTGGCGCTGCTCGAATCCGAGCGTCCCGACCTGCTGCTCACCGACCTCAAGATGCCGGGGTTCGACGGCCTGGCGCTGCTGCGGCGGGCCCACGAGCTGGACCCGGCGCTGCCGGTGGTCGTCATCACCGCGTTCGCGACGATCGAGTCGGCGGTGGCCGCCATCAAGGAGGGGGCCTTCGACTACCTGCCGAAGACCTTCTCGGCGGACCAGCTCAGCCTGGTCGTCGAGCGTGCCCTCCGCCAGCGGCGCCTGGCCCTGGAGAACCGGAACCTGCGTGACCAGCTGCAGACGACGTTCGGGCTGGAGAACGTGATCGGCCGCAGCCCGGCCATGGCCCAGGTGTTCGAGCTGGTCAAGAAGGCGGCGCGCTCGGAGGCCAACATCCTGGTGCTCGGCGAATCGGGCACCGGCAAGGAGCTGATCGCCCGCGCGGTCCACGCCAACAGCCCGCGAGCGGCCCAGGCCTTCATCCCGGTCGACTGTGCCTCGCTCCCCGAGAACCTGCTCGAGTCGGAGCTGTTCGGTCACGAGAAGGGCGCGTTCACCGGGGCGGTGCGCACGAAGCCCGGGCTCATGGAGGTGGCCGGCGGCGGCACGCTGTTCCTCGACGAGATCGGCGACCTGCCGGTGAGTCTCCAAGTCAAGCTGCTGCGGGCGCTGCAGGAGCGCCAGATCCGCCGGGTGGGCGGGACCGCTCTCATCGACGTGGACGTGCGGGTGGTGTCGGCGACGAACCGCGACCTGCGCGAGGCCGCGGCCAAGGGGCAGTTCCGGGAGGAGCTCTACTACCGCGTCAACGTCATCGAGATCCGGCTGCCGTCGCTGCGCGAGCGCGCCGGCGACGTCCGCCTGCTGGCCCACGCCTTTCTCAAGCGATACGGCCAGGGGCGGGTCCACGGGTACGACGATGCAGCCGTGACCGCGCTCGAGGCGTATACGTGGCCGGGCAACGTGCGCGAGCTGCAGAACGTCGTCGAGCGCGCCTGTGCGCTGGCCGAGGGCGACACCATCACCCGGCGAGACCTGCCCGACCACGTGCTGGCCGGGGTCGTGCGCCCCTCCTCACCGGGCGCGCCGGGCCCTGCCCTCGCGTCGCATCTAGCCAGCACCACCGCCCTCGGTCTGAAGGAGGCCAAGGATCGCTGGATGGCCGTGCTCGAGGCCTCCTATCTCAAGGAGTTGCTCGACCGGAACGACGGGAACATCTCGGCCGCCGCCAAGGCGGCCGGGATCGATCGCAAGACGTTTCACCGCCTGGTCAACAAGCACCAGATCCGCGGCTGAGGCGCTGCGCCGGCGCCCCAGCTGCGGCGGCGCGACCCCACCCCCTCGAGCCTCCCCTCGCTCGTATCGCGTTGATTCACCACGCCTGGGGTCTGGCATCGCTGCTGCACCAGCGGTCGGCAGGAGGCAGCCAATGGCCGACACGATGCGGATCACCTACGCTTCGGACTTCTCCCCCGCGTCCCGTGCCGCGTTCTCCCAGGCGCTCCGGCTGGCGAAGGCGACGGGCGGGGAGCTCACCATCCTGCACGTGCTGCTCTCACCGGCCTCGATGTTCGTCGCGGGGGGCTACGTGAGTGAGGAGACGTGGAACCTGATCGAGACTGATCTGCGGTCCAGGGCCGATCAGGAGATGGATGCTCTGGTCAAGGAGGCGGTCGATGCCGGCGTGCGCGCGACGCCCCAGTTCGTCGACGGCGCCATCCCGGCCGACGGCATCGTCTGGGCGGCCGAGCACGCGAAGACCGACATCCTGGTGCTCGGCACCCACGGGCGCACCGGCGTGATGAAGGTGCTCCTCGGCAGCGTGGCCTCGCGGGTCGTAGCCACCGCATCGTGCCCGGTGCTGACCGTGCGGATGCCGGCCGAGACGCGCCGATGAACCTCGCCCCGCTGGTCCACAACTGGTGGATGATCGCGATTCGGGGCGTGCTGGCGATCGCCTTCGGGGTGTCGATCCTCGTGTGGCCCCACGTCACGCTGTCGATCGTGGTCCTGCTCTTCGGCGTCTACGCGGTTGTCGACGGCGTGTGGACGATCGGCGCCGGCATACGAGCGTCGGCGCGCGTCTTCGACGCGTGGCCGGTGCTGCTGGAGGGCGCGGTGAGCGTGGCGCTGGGCCTGCTGGCCCTGGCGTGGCCCTCCGTGCCGCGACAGTTCGTCTACGTCCTGGCCGCCTGGGGTCTGATCACCGGGGTGCTGGAGCTCGTGGCCGCGATCCGTCTCCCTCGGGAGCGGGCCGGCTACTGGCTGCTGGGGACGGCCGGCGTCTCGTCGCTGTTCCTGGCCGTCCTCGTCCTGCTGCTCCCGCATGCCGACGACGATCTCGTCATGCGGGTGATGGCCGCCTATGCGCAGGTGTTCGGCGTCGTGTTGCTCTTCGCGGCCATCTTCTTTCCGCGCGAGGTGCTCCCGGCGAGCGCGCGGCCCGACGCTACGGTGCGAGTTCCTGACCGACCGTGACGCGGGCCCTCAGCGAGACCTGGGGGACATGTTCGCGCGCGAGCGTTTGATGCCGGCGCCCGGCCGCGCGTGCTGCCGCTCGGCGTATTTCGGCGGCGCCATGCGCGTCTCGACCCGGCGCGCGATGTTCGCTTGCAGCAGCGTCGTGTCGCGCCGGACCGCCGCCGTCGCGCTCCGCTGGCGGCGCTTGGCCTGAGGTGACATGACCGCGGGATCACTCGGACGACGTGCTTTCGGCTGGCGTGGCGAGCGCTTCATGTGTTCCCTCCGTGGGCGGAGTCGACGCGAGGACGATCGCGCCGGCCGCAGTGGGGCGCCATCGTCCCACGCCGGTCGTCGAGAAGCACGCGCAATCACGCAGCCCTCAGGCATCCGCGAGGCGCCGCGTCAGGCAAGCCGGGAGGACGGCATGGTCGAGGCAATTCGAGATCAGTGGGTGGTCGTGGTCGCGGTGGTCGCGCTCGCGGTCCTCGTCGCCTGGCTCTTCGCGGCCCGGAAACGATGAAGACCGTCCTGCTGCACGCGGGCGCGAAAGGCCGGCGTCGCCGCGTCAGCCACGGTCGTGCGGAGTGCGGTGCCGTTCGACGCGATCGCGCGGATGGCCAAGCGCATCGGCGCCGACCTCGTCGTGGTCGGCACCCACGGCCGCACCGGGCTGGCGCGCGTCGCGCTGGGAAGCGTCGCCGAGCGCGTGGTCGCGCTCGCGCCGTGCCCCGTGCTCACCGTCCGCGGGCGCTAGCCGCGGCTCGCTGCAGCAGCTTCCGCCCTTCGTCCAGCAGCAGGATGACGGCCGGGAACCCGAGCACCAGCGTCCATT
>JBGPZN010000351.1:0-4046 GCA_041493815.1 Methylomirabilia bacterium | reverse complement strand
TGATCGCGGCGCGGGCCATCCGCTCGGCGCTCGGCTTCGTCTATGTCCGCGGCGAGTACGTGCAGCCCTGGCGCGTGTTCAGCGCGGCCGTGAAGGAGGCGTACGCGGCCGGCCTGCTCGGCCCCGGCTTCGATATCGTCGTTCATCGCGGTGCCGGTGCGTATATCTGCGGTGAAGAGACGGGGCTCCTGTCGTCGCTGGAGGGCAAGAAGGGCTGGCCCAAGATCAAGCCGCCTTTTCCGGCGATCAAGGGCGCCTTCGGCCAGCCGACGATCGTCAACAACGTCGAGACGCTCGCCTGCGTGCCGCCCATCATCGCGCGCGGCGCCGAGTGGTTCGCCGGGCTGGGGACCAAGACCCAGGGCGGCACCCGCATGTACTCGGTGTCGGGCCGGGTGAAGCGCCCCGCCGTGTACGAGGCCTCGGTGTCCATCACACTGCGCCAGCTCATCGAGCGGGCCGGTGGGGTGAGCGGCACCGGCCGGCTCAAGGCGGTGGTGCCCGGCGGCGGCTCGGCGGCGATCCTGACCGCCGACGAGATCGACGTCACCATGGACGTCGACGGGCTCAAGAACGCCGGCTCGATGATCGGCTCGGCCGGCGTGATGGTGATGGACGAGAGCGTGTCGATCCCGGAGGCGCTGCTGGTGCTCGCGCGCTTCTACGCCCACGAATCGTGCGGCCAGTGCACGCCCTGCCGCGAGTCGACCGGCTGGATCTACAAGATGGTCCACCGCATCGTCGACGGCCACGGCCACAAGGACGACCTCGACACGATCCTCGACGTGGCCAAGCGCGGCGGCGGCACCACCATCTGCGCCTTCTACGACGGCGCCATCGGCCCCTACATCTCCTACATCGAGAAGTTCCGCCCCGAGTTCGAGGCGCTGGTCCGGACGTGACATGCCCAAGCTGACGATCGACGGCAAGGAGATCGAGGTCGAGGCCGGCACCAACCTCATCGAGGCGGCCCGCCGCCTCGGCGTCGAGGTCCCGCACTATTGCTACCACGCCGGGCTGTCGATCGCCGGGCAGTGCCGCCTGTGCATGGTGGACATCGAAAAGGCGCCGCGCCCCACCATCGCCTGCAACACGCAGGCGGCCGACGGCATGGTCGTCCACACCGACACCGAGCGCGTGCGCCAGACGCGGCAGTCGATGATGGAGTTCCACCTCATCAACCATCCGCTCGACTGTCCGGTGTGCGACCAGGCCGGGGAGTGCTGGCTGCAGATCTACTACATGAAGCACGGCCTCTACGACCCGCGGATGACCGACGAGAAGGTCCACAAGCCCAAGGCGGTGCCGCTCGGTCCCCACGTGATGCTCGACGCCGAGCGCTGCATCCTCTGCTCGCGGTGCGTGCGCTTCTGCGACGAGATCACCGGCGGCGGCGAGCTCGGCATCTTCCACCGCGGCGATCACTCCGAGATCGGGCTGTTCCCCGGCCGCGATCTCGTCAACAACTACTCGGCCAACGTGGTGGACATCTGCCCGGTGGGCGCGCTCACCGACCGCGACTTCCGCTTCCAGGTGCGCGTGTGGTACCTCGACACCGCCAAGTCGATCTGCACGGGCTGCGCGCGCGGCTGCAACATCGAGGTCCACGTCAACCGCCGGCGGCCGCACCACGCCGAGGGCCGGCGGGTGGCCCGGCTCAAGCCCCGCGTCAACGCCGACGTCAACGCGTGGTGGATCTGCGACGTCGGCCGCTACCACTTCGGCTTCGTCGACGGGCCGAGCCGGCTCACGGCGCCCGCCCGCCGCGGCCCCGGCGGCTCGGCGGAGGTCGGCTGGGACGACGCGGTCGCGGCCGTCGCCGAGGTCGTGCGCCGTCATCCTCCCGAGCAGGTGGCCGTGCTCGCGTCCCCGCGCATGGCCAACGAGGATCTGATGGCGCTGCGGCGGCTGCTGGAGGCGCAGGGCATCCGCCAGGTGGCGCTCGACGTTCCGCCGGCGGCGCCGGCCGAGGGCGACGACTTCCTGCTGCGCGCCGATCGCACGCCCAACCGCCGCGGCGCCGAGCTGATCGGCCTCGGCGGCGACGCGGCCGGCATCCTGGCCGCCGCGCGCGGCGGGCGCCTGCGCTGCCTGTGGGTCTTCCACCACGACCTGCTGGCGACCGGCTGGCCGTCCAGCGAGGCCGCCGAGGCGCTCGGGCGCGTGGAGACCGTGATCTTCACGGGCACCAACGCCAACGCGACCAGCGACCGCGCCCACTGGGTGCTGCCGGCGGCGGCCTGGGTGGAGCGCGAGGGCACCTTCACGAACTTCGAGGGTCGCGTGCAGCGCTTCCGCACGGCGGTGCCGCCGCTCGGCGGCGCGCTCGCCGAATGGGACCTGCTCGGCCGCGTCCTCGGCGCGGTCGGCCACCCCACCGCGGCCACGCGGGCCGAGCACTGGTTCCGCGACCTCGCCCGCACGGTCGGGGCCTTCGCGGACATGAGCTACCAGAGCGTCGGCGACACCGGCCAGATGATCGCGGGGGCCACCTCCGCCGGCGCTCCGATGCCGCCCGGCCGGCGCGCGCGGGTGCCGGCGTGATCCTCGACGTCGGCATCGCCTTCGGCCGCGTCGTCTTCGTGATGATGTTCGTGCTGAACCTCGGCGGCCTCCTGGGCTGGGTCGAGCGCAAGCAGTCGGCGATCATGCAGGACCGTATCGGCGCCAATCGCGCCTCGATCTTCGGCTTCCGCGCCCTGGGCCTGTTCCACCCGCTCGCCGACGCCCTCAAGCTGCTGACGAAGGAAGACTTCACGCCGGCCCGCGCCGACCGATTCCTGTTCTGGCTCGCCCCGTTTGTCTCGGTCTTCTTCGCCCTGGTGGCCTTCGCCTCGATCCCGTTTGGCGACACGCTGGTGGTGGGTGGCCGCGAGTTCCCGCTGCAGGCGGTGACCCTGAACGTCGGCGTCCTCTACGTGTTCGGGATGCTCTCGCTCGGCGTGTACGGCGTGATGATGGCCGGCTGGTCATCGGCGAACAACTACGCGCTGCTAGGGGGCCAGCGGGCGGCCGCGCTCATGATCTCCACCGAGATCGCCATCGGGGCCTCGATCATGGGCGTCATCATGGTCTACGGCTCGCTCAACATGCAGGACATCGTGCGGGGGCAGGGCTACCTGCTGTTCGGCTGGCTGCCGGCGTGGGGCATCGTCACCCAGCCGCTGGCGTTCGTCCTGTTCCTGACGGCCGGAATCGCCGCCACCAAGCGCGCCCCCTTCGACACGCCGGAGAGCGAGTCGGAGATCATCGGCTACTTCGTCGAGTACAGCGGGATGAAGGCCGGCATGTTCATGATGTCGGATTTCCTGGAGACCGTGGTCATCGCCGGCATGACGACCGCGCTGTTCCTGGGCGGCTGGCAGGTGCCGTACCTCATGGCCGACGGGTTCCACTTCCCCGGGGGCGCCAGCGTGACGCTGCCCCACCTGCTGGTCGTGCCGCTGCAGATCGGCAGCTTCGTCGTCAAGGTCGGCGTGATGATCTTCCTGATGATGCTGATCCGGTGGACGCTGCCGCGCTTCCGTTACGATCAGGCCATGCGCCTGGGCTGGCTCGGCCTGTTCCCGCTGTCCATCCTCAACATCGTGCTGACGGGGGCGGTGCTGCTCCTGATCGGGAGGCCCTCGTGAGGCTCGGGCAGCGGTTCTACCTGATCGAGGCCGTGCAAGGCGTCCTGATCACCTCGGGCCACTTCTTCCGCAACATGGGCCAGCACCTCTTGCACGCGCTCGGTCGCAAGGACGCGCGGGGCGCCGTCACCATCCAGTATCCCGAGGAGCGGCGGCCCTACTCGCCGCGCCTGCGCTCGCTGCACCGGCTGGTGCGACGCGAGGACGGCTCGCCCCGCTGCGTGGCGTGCATGATGTGCGAGACGGTGTGTCCGGCCCACTGCATCTACATCGTCGCCACCGAGCACCCGAACCCCGAGATCGAGAAGATGCCGGAGCGGTTCGACATCGACCTCGGCAAGTGCGTCTTCTGCGGCTATTGCGTGGAGGCGTGTCCGGAAGACGCGATCCGCATGGACACGGGGATCCTCGAGT
>JBGPZN010000523.1:0-2623 GCA_041493815.1 Methylomirabilia bacterium | reverse complement strand
TGTCGTCCTGCTCGACCTGATGATGCCCGAGATGTCCGGGGTCGAGGTGCTCGATCACCTGCGCCGCGAGCGTCCGACCCTTCGCGTCGTCATCATGAGCGGGAACGAGGACGTCGAGGTGGCGCGCGCCACGCTGCGGGACGGAGCGTTCGACTATCTGGGCAAGCCGTTCAAGATCGAGGTGCTCGCGCGGGTCGTCGCGGCGGCGGTCGCGCTGCGGTACTGACCGTCCCGGCGGCTGCGGCGTGGACCGGTCAGAGGCATGTCGGGGTTTCCCCCAATTGACCGCGCGCACGAGGCAGCCCTAGAGTCCCGAACGCAGGAGAGCGCTCGGCTCCTGACTGCTCCTCGAGGTCGCCCCGTCGGGCAAGGAGGGCGCCACGTCGAAGTACGCAATCGTGATTGGCCTACTCCTCAGCGCCTGCGGTGCTGGCCTCCTGGCGTGGAGCCAGAGCGAGTTCGGCGATGCCATCAAGACATGGCTGGGGGCGTCTGATCCGGCCAAAGGCGCGCGCGTTCCGCTGCTGCCGAGATACGATCGATCCCCATTCACCGTTCGGCACTACGCCGTGTTGACCGTGAGCGGATGGGTCCTGATCGTCGTTGGCATCGTGGCGCAGCTATTCGGAACGCTGATCGCAAAGTGACGCCGAGCCCCTACCTGCGCGGGCCGCGCCGGGACGCGTGCTCACACCCCGTCGGGATCGATCGGCGCCGGCACGGGCTCGGGGCCGCCGGGCGGCAGCTCGGCCAGCGGGAGCAGCGCCTCGATGAACGCATTGAGGCGGTGCGTGACCTCGGCGGCGTCCTCGGGCGTCAGCGGCAGGTCGAGCGCCTCCGCCAGCGCGCGCACCTGACCTTCGGTCAGCTCGGCCATGGCGTGGGACCTGGGTCAGAGCGCCGGCCGGCGCCGATGCCAGTCGGTCGCCTGCTCGTAGGCGTGCCCCACGCGCAGCACGGTGGCGTCGTCGAAGCGACGGCCGATGATCTGCAGGCTGAGCGGCAGGCCCCGGGCGCTGAAGCCGCACGGCACCGCCAGGGCCGGGGTGCCGGCCAGCGCCGCCGGCGTCGTGAACGAGCGCCGCGTGAAGAAGCGCCCGGCCGCCTCGTCCTTGCTGGTGATCGGCGCCGTGAAGCTCGCGATGGCGGGGGCGGGGCGGTGCGCGGTGGGCGCCACGAGCACGTCGTGATTCGCCAGCGCGGCGCGCAGCTGCTGGCGGACGAGCGCGCGGGCCTGCTGCGCCTTCTGGAGCAGGACCGCGGGCAGCAGGCTGGCGGCGAGCAGGCGACGGCGCGTGCCGTCGTCGTAGTCGCCGGGACGGCTGCGAAGCCAGGGTAGGTGGAGCGCGGCGCCCTCCGAGTCGCAGATCGCCATGAAGGCCGCGCCGGCCCGCGACACCAGCGGCAGCGATACCTCGTCGACCTCGGCGCCGAGCGTGGCGAGCACGTCCACCGCGGCGGTCACGGCGTCGCGGACTTCGGCGTCGGTCTCGGGGCCGTGTGTCAGCTCGCGGATCACGCCGACCCGCAGGCCGCGGACGTCGCCCGTGAGCGCGGCGCGATAGTCGGGCACCGGGCGGCGCGCGGTGAGCGGGTCGCGCGGGTCCTGGCCGGCGATGATCCCAAGCAGCAGCGCGCAGTCCTCCACCGTGCGGCCGAGCGGCCCCGGCGCGTCGAGCGACCAGCTCAGCGGGATGCAGCCGTGACGCGAGACCAGTCCCCACGTCGGCCGGTGACCGGCGACGCCGCACCACGAGGCCGGCGAGCGCACCGACCCGCCGGTGTCCTCGCCGAGCGAGACCGAGCACAGCGCGGCGGCCACCGCCACGCCGGAGCCGGCCGACGAGCCGCCGGTGTCGTGCTCGGTGTTCCACGGGTTGCGCGGCTGGCCGAACGGAAAGCGGATGGTCCCGCCCAGCGCAAACTCGGTGAGGTTGAGCTTGCCGAGCAGGACGCCGCCGGCCGCCGTGAGCCGGGCCACCACGGTGGCGTCCTCGTCCGGCACGTTGTCGCTCAGGATGCGTGAGCCCGCGGTAGTGCGCACGCCCCGCGTCGCGAACTGGTCCTTCACCGCGAAGGCCACGCCGTGCAGTGGCCCCAGCGCGCCGCCGCGCGTCACCGCCTCCTCGGCGCGCCGCGCGGCCTCCACCGCCGTCTCGCGGCACACCGTGATGTAGGCGCGCAGGCGGCCGTCGAGACGGTCGATGCGGTCGAGGTAGGTGCGCACCAGCTCCACCGGCGAGAGCTGCTTGCTCCGCACGAGCGCGGCCTGCCGGGCCGCGCCGAGAAATGCGACGTCGAGGCTCACGGCCCGCGATGCTAGCACGGCCCGGTCGTTGACCCCTGGGGCCCGCTCGGCTAGGCTCGGGCCCATGCTCGACATCGTGATCGCCAACGGAACCGTGGTGACCTCCGAGGGCGTCGGCGCCTGGGAGGTCGGCATCCAGGGCGAGCGGATCGCCGCCGTCGGCCTGCCGGGCTCGCTGCCGCGCGACGGCGCCCGCGTGATCGACGCCACCGGCACGATCGTGGTGCCAGGCGGCATCGACCCGCACACGCACCTGGCCCACGCCATCATGAGCCATCCCGACCAGCCCTCGGCGACCCTCGGCCCCGAGGACGA
>JBGPZN010000257.1:0-5315 GCA_041493815.1 Methylomirabilia bacterium | reverse complement strand
GACATCGGCGGCTCGACCCACGGCGCCTACAACCCCGGCGCCACCGAGATCTGGCAGGAGGGCATCCGCATCACGCCGCTCAAGCTCTACGACGCCGGCGAGCTGCGCGACGACGTGCTGAAGATGATCACGACGAATGTCCGCCACCCGCACGACTTCATGGGCGACCTGCGGGCCATGATCGGCTCGGCCCGCGTGGGCGAGCGCCGGCTGCTGGCGCTGGTCGCCGCCTACGGCGCCAAGACGGTGATCGACGCGGTCGACGAGATCCTGGACGGCGCCGAGCGCCAGGCGCGGGCCTGCGTGCGCACCTGGAAGGACGGCGTCTACCGCGGCGTGTCGGTGCTCGACGACGACGGCCACGGCGCCCGCGACATCCCGATCCGCGCGACGATCACGAAGAAGGGGGACGGGCTCGTCATCGACCTCAGCGAGTCGGCGCCACAGGTGACCGGCTTCGTGAACTCCGCCCTCCCCAACACGATGTCGGCCGTGCACATGGCGTTCGCGTACCTGATCGACCCGCGCACGCCCAAGAACTCCGGGACGTTCCGGCCGGTGAAGGTGATCGCCAAGCCGGGGACGATCGTCAACCCCAATCCGCCGGCGCCGGTGACGCTGTCGACCAACCACTGCGCGCAGGACATCGCCGAGGCGATCATCAAGGCGCTGGCGCCGGCCGCGCCCGCGCGCGCGATCGCCGGCTGGGGCCGGCGCTTCCGCATCGCGATCAAGGGCGTGAACCCCCGCACGAAGCGGCCGTTCATCTGGCACATGTTCCACGCCCGGCCCGGCGGCGGCGCCACCATCGCCGGCGACGGCTGGGAGACGGCCGGCGAGGGCCAGGCGGCCGGCGGCATCAAGTTCGGCAGCGTGGAGGTGGCCGAGGCGCGCTTCCCGCTGACCTTCGAGCACCACGAGTTCCGCGCCGACTCCGGCGGCGACGGCCAGCACCGCGGCGGCGTCGGCGCCGTCCTGAGGTTGCGCGTCGATATCGAAGAGCCGGCCGTGGCCAACACGGCGGGCGATGGTGTCCGCCACGCGCCGTACGGGTTGCTGGGAGGTAAGGACGGCCTGCCCCACCGCTATCGGCTGCTGTCGGGCCGGCGGACGCGCGTGCTGAAGACGAAGGAGGTCGGCATCCCGGTGGCGCCGGGCGACGTCTTCCTCGTCGAGTCCTCCGGCGGTGGTGGCTACGGACCGCCGTCGCGGCGGACGCGCGAGGCGCGGCAGCGCGACCGCGCCAACGGCGTGGTCACGCGGGCGGGCCGGCGTGGCTGACGATCTGCTGGCCTCCGTCCGTGCCCGAGCGCGTGCGAACCTGTTCTGGCAGTACCTCGGCATCGAGGTCGACGCAGCGGGCGAGGGGTGGGTGAAGCTGCGGGTCCCCGTCCGCGACGAGCTGCGCAACGCCGCCGGCGCGCCCGTGCACGGCGGCGTCCTCGCCACGCTGGTGGACGCCGCCGTTGGCGGCGCGCTCGGCACCTACGGCTCCGCCGCCGGCGGCGGCGTCGATCAGGCCACGCTCGACCTCAACGTGAGCTTCGTCGGCGCCGCCCGCGGCGACACCATCTTCGCCGAGGGCAAGATCCTCCGCCGCGGCCGCACGATCGCCTTCGGCGAAACGCGCGTGACCGACGCGGCGGGCGCGCTCGTCGCCGTCGGCCGCGCGACCTACATGATCATTCCGCCACGCAGTTGAGTCGAACCCACTCGGGAGCCGGCCCGACCGGCCCGGAGGAGACCATGACCGTGTTCCAGAAGCCCGTGACCACCGAGGCCGAGCTCCGCGACCTGATCGGCGAGCCGAGCGTGCTGGCGCTCGCCAAGCAGCTCGGCACGCTCGACGTCCACTGCCGTGCGTTCATCGCCCGTTCGCCCTTCCTGTTGCTGGCGACGTCGAGCGCGTCCGGCCAGTGCGACGTCTCTCCCAAGGGCGACGCGCCGGGCTTCGTGCTCGCGCTCGACGATCGGCACCTGCTGATTCCCGACCGCCCCGGCAACAAGCGCCTGGACGGGATGCGCAATCTTTTGCAGAACCCCCACGTCGGCCTGATCTTCCTGATCCCCGGCATGGAGGAGACCCTGCGCGTGAACGGCCGCGGCTGGATCGTGCGCGACGAGGATCTGCTCGCGCGCTGCGAGGTGAAGGGCAAGGTGCCCAGCCTGGCCATCGGGATCGAGGTCGAGGAGGCGTTCATCCACTGCGCGAAGGCCTTCAAGCGGTCCGGGCTCTGGGAGCCGGAGCGGTGGCCCGAGCTCGGCGGTCTCGCCTCGCCCGCGAAGATGCTCTTCGATCACACGCGGCCGCCCGGCACCACGGTCGAGGACATGGACCGGGCGCTGCAGGAGAGCTACACGAAGCGGCTCTACTAGGCCGATGTACCGGATCGGGATCGACGTCGGCGGCACCTTCACCGACCTGGTGGCCGTGGACGAGACGGGCCGGGTCACCGTCGCCAAGGCCGCCTCGACACCGCGCGATCCTTCCGAGGGGCTGCTGGAGGGGCTGGGACTGCTGGCCGCCGAGGTCGGGCGTGATCTCGGTGGGCTCCTCGCCCAGACCGAGCGCATCGTGCACGGCACCACCGTCGCCACCAACGCGCTGCTCGAGCGCAAGGGCGCGCGGGTGGGGCTGCTCACCACCGAGGGCCACCGCGACGTCATCGAGATGCGCGAGGGGCTCAAGGACGATCGCTACAACCTGCGCATGCCGCCGCCGGTGCCGTTGGTCCCGCGCTCGCTCCGGCTCGGCGTGCGCGAGCGGATGCGCTTCGACGGCACCGTGCTGACGATGCTCGACCGGCGCTCGCTGGCGGCCGCGCTGGCGACGCTGGAGCGCGAGAAGGTCGAGGCGGTGGCGGTGTGCTATCTGCACGCCTACCGCACCGCCCGTCACGAGCAGGACACCGGCCGTGCCGTCGCGCGACGGCAGCCCGGCCTCTACGTGTCACTCTCGTCCGAGGTGCTGCCGCAGATCAAGGAGTTCGAGCGCGTGTGGACGACGGTGGTGAACGCGTATGTCGGCCCCGCGCTCGCCCGCTACCTGGCCAGCCTGGCGGCGCGGCTGCGGGCGCACGGATATCGGCACGAGGTGTTGATCATGCAGTCGCACGGCGGCGTGGCGCCGATCCGCGAGTCGGCGCGGCTGGCCGCCGGCGCCGTGCTGTCGGGACCGGCCGGCGGCATCGCGGCCGGACGTCACGTCGCCCAGCTCACCGGCCGGGGTGATCTCGTGACCTTCGACATGGGCGGCACCAGCACGGACATCGCCCTGCTGCAGGCCGGCGAGCCGACGCTGACCGGCGAGAAAGTCGTCGGCATCGCGCGGGTGGCGCTGCCCTCGCTCGACATCCACACGCTCGGCGCCGGCGGCGGCTCCATCGCCTCGGTGGACGCGGGCGGCATCCTGCACGTCGGCCCCGAGAGCGCGGGCGCCGACCCCGGTCCGGCCTGCTACGGCCGCGGGGGCACGAGGCCGACGGTGACCGACGCCAACCTCGTGCGCGGTCTGCTCGACGCCGGCAACTTTCTGGGCGGTCGCATCGCCCTCGACGTCGCCGCCGCCCGGCGCGCGGTCGAGACGGTGGCGCGCGCGCTCGACACCGACGTGACGACGGCGGCCGAGGGCATCGGCCAGGTCGTGAACACCAACATGGCCGAGGGCATCAAGCTCGTCTCCGTCCGCCGCGGCGTCGATCCGCGCGGCTTCACGCTGGTCGCCTTCGGCGGCGCCGCCGGCCTGCACGTGACGGAGGTCGCCCGCCTGCTCGAGATCCGCCGCGTGATCGTCCCCAGCATGGCCGCCGTGCTCTCGGCCTGGGGCATGCTGGCCAGCGACCTGCGCTACGAGATGGTGCGCTCACACGTCAGCGACGTCCGCCGCCTCACCGCCGCCGCGCTGCGCCGCCTGTTCGCGTCACTGGAGAAGGAAGGCCGGCGTCGGCTGGGACGCTTCGAGGGCGCCGTCGACGTCCGTCGCGCGGTCGACATGCGCTACGGCGAGCAGATCTTCGAGATCCAGGTCTCGCTCGACGGCGTCGACCTCGCGCGCGCCGATCTGCTCGACGAGATCACCACGCGCTTCCACCGCCGCCACGAGGAGCTGTACGCCTATAGCGCGCCCGGCCAGGAGGTCGTGATCGTCAACGCGCGGGTGGCGGTCGTCGGGCGGCTGCCGGTGCTGCCGGCGGACGAGGCCGTCGCCACCGGCCGCGCGCTGATCGCGCCGTCGCGGCGACGCGTGTGGCTGGGCGGGTGGGTGGAGATGCCGGTCTACCGGATCGATGGGGTGCCGGCGGGCCACGAGGTCAAGGGGCCGGCGATCTTCGAGTCGGCGACGACGACGGTGCTGCTGCGCGAGGCCGAGCACGCGGTGGTGACGCCGCGCGGCTGGCTCGACATCGACCTCGGCTGACGTCTATCTCGGCGAGGTGCGCTCGCTCCTCGACTACGGGCAACGCCTGGCCACGGGAGGATGAGGCATGGCTTTCGGGTACGTGATCGTCGCGCTGCTCGCCGCTGCCGTGGCGGTGTTCGCCCTGCAGAACAGCGCTCAGACGAGCGTGCGCTTCCTGGTGTGGACCCTGGACGGTCTGCCCGTCGCGGCCGTGGCGCTCGCCTCGCTGGCCATCGGCCTCGTCGTGGCCGGCGTGCCCCTGTGGTTCCGGAGCTGGCGCTGGCGCTCGCAGGCCCGCGCGGCCGCGGCCCGGGCCGCGATGCTGGACAAGGCGCTCGCCGAGCGGGACCAGGCGCTCGTGCGGCGCCCGCCACCGCCCTAGTCTTACCTGCCCTTGAGCTTCAGGTCCTCGTATGGCGCCGACCACGGATAGTCGGCGATGAGCCCGAGCCCCGATTCCGCCACGCGGGGACCGTACCCCTGCAGGAGCGCCAGTTGCCAGATCGGGAGGACCATGGCCTTGTCGTGGATCAGCTGCTGGATTCGATGGAGCATCGCCTCACGCTTCTTTGGGTCGAGCTCACCCGCTTGCTCCTTGAAGAGCCCGTCGATGTCGGGGTAACCCCCGTAGGCGTAGGCGCCGGTCGAGATCACGAACGGCTCGATCCGGGTGGCCGCATTGCCGAAGATGCCGCTCAACCCGTAGACGATGTTCTTCAGCTTCTTGTCCTGGTACGCCTTGAGAAAACCCGCCCGCTCGAGCGGGCGAAGCCTCGTCTTGATTCCGACGGCCAGCAGGTCGTTGAGGACCGGCTCGGCGTACGTGCAGGCCGAGGCATCGCACCAGAAGTCCCCGGCATCGAAGCCCTTCGGGTATCCGGCTTCGGTGAGGAGCTGCCTGGCCCTGGCCGGATCG
>JBGPZN010000465.1:0-3122 GCA_041493815.1 Methylomirabilia bacterium | reverse complement strand
GACGGGCTCACCATCGAGATCGTCGACGTCCCCGGCCACGAGCGGTTCATCAAGAACATGCTGGCCGGAGTCGGCGGCATCGACCTGGCCCTGCTGGTCATCGCCGCGGATGAAGGGGTCATGCCCCAGACCCGCGAGCACTTCGCGATCTGCTCGCTGCTCCACATCCAGAGCGGCCTGGTCGTGCTCACCAAGACCGACCTGGTCGAGCCCGACTGGCTGGAGCTGGTGCGCGAGGACGTCGCCGGCCTGGCGCGCGGGACGTTCCTCGCCGGTGGTCCGATCGTCGCGGTCTCGGCCAAGACGGGTGAGGGGATCGCCGAGCTCCGCGCCGCGCTGCGCGAGCTGGCCGCCAAGGTGCCGTCGCGCGGGACCGATCAGCTTGCACGGCTGCCCATCGATCGCGTGTTCACGATCAAGGGCTTCGGCACCGTCATCACCGGCACGCTGATGGCGGGCCGTCTGCGCGTCGACGAGCGGGTGGAGGTGTTCCCGGCCGGCGTGCAGGCCAAGATCCGTGGCCTGCAGACGCACGGCCGGCCGGTGACCGAGTCGAGCGCCGGACAGCGGACGGCGGTGAACCTCCAGGGCGTCGAGCGGGCCGCCGTCGAGCGTGGCAACGTGCTCGGCCTCGCCGGCACGCTGGTGCCCTCCGTGCTCGTGGACGGTGTCCTCGAGCTGTTGCCCGACGCCCCGCGCCCGCTGAAGAGCCGCGATCGTGTCCGCGTCCACACGGGCACCAGCGAGATCATGGCGCGCGTGCTGCTGCTCGATCGCCAGGAGCTGGCGCCGGGCCAGTCGGCCTTCGCGCGCTTCCGGCTGGAGGCGCCGCTGGTGGCGCTGCCGGGCGACCGCTTCGTCATCCGTTCTTACTCGCCCATGGTGACGATCGGGGGCGGCACGCTGCTCGACATCGCGCCGCCGCGCTTCAAGCTCAAGGCGCCGGCGCACCTGGCGCACGTGCGGCTGCTCGCCGAGGGAAGCCCCGACACCGTTGTCGAAGAGCACGTCCGCCACGCCGGCGGTGCCGGGGTGCGGGTGGGGCCGCTGTCCGGGCGGGTCCCCTTTGGCCCCGAGCGGCTGCGCGGCTTGCTGGATGCTCTGCAGAAAGGCGGCCGGGTCGTGGCGATCGACCGCGACTGGTTCGTGCACCCCGAGAGCTTGACCCGGCTGCGGGGTCTCACCGTCGCGGCGCTGGAGCAGTTCCATCGGGCCGCGCCGCTGCGGCCGGGCATGTCCCGCGAGGAGCTGCGGGGGCGGGCCGGCGCGGCCGACGAGCGTGTGTTCGCGCACCTGCTGACCACCCTCGAGGCCGAGGGCGTCGTCCGCGCCGATCGCGACAAGGTGCGCCTGGCCTCGCACGAGGTACGCCTCACGGCCGAGCAGCAGAAGGCGGCCGATCGACTGGAGCAGGACTTCCTGAGCGCCGCCGCGGCTCCACCGAGCCCCGAAGAGGCGCTGGCGCGGGCGGGCTTGTCCGGCGATGAGGAGCACGAGCTCTTCCAGGTCCTGCTCGAGGCCCGTAAGCTGGTGCGGGTGAAGGAGTCGCTCTACTTTCACGCCCAGGCGCTGGACGTCATCCAGGACAAGCTCGTGACCATGCTCCGCGAGCGGAAGGAGATCGGCCCCGGGGACATCAAGGACCTGCTGGGTATCTCCCGGAAGTACGCTATCCCGCTGCTGGAATTCTTCGATTCCCGCCGAGTGACGACGCGGGTGGGCGAGCGGAGGGTCTTGCGCGGGGGCTGAGCCCGGGCGTAAGGTGGAGGGCGTTTCGAGAAAAGGAGCCTCACATGTTTGGCCTGGGCTATCAGGAGCTGTTGATCATTCTGGTGATCGTGCTGATCCTCTTCGGCGCCAACCGGCTGCCCGAGCTCGCCCGGTCGCTCGGCTCGAGCGTGAAGGAGTTCAAGAAGGGGGTCAACGAGGCGACCAAGGCCGAGGAGACGCCGCCGCCCGCCCGCAAGGAAGAGGAGAAGAAGGTCTAGCCCAAGCCGCGCCGACGTCTGCAGCACGCCGTCGCTCGCGGGTATACTCCACAGTCGCATGCGCGAGCGAGCGGACCGCATCGACTATGCCCTGGCGGTAGCGCTCTCGGTTCTCACCGTCCTCTCCCGGCTGCCATACCGAGCGCGGATGCTCTACAACTGGGACGCCGTGCAGTTCGCCCTGGCGCTGCACGAGTACGACGTCGTCAAGCACCAGCCCCACCCGCCCGGCTACATCCTCTACGTCGCCCTGGGCCGGCTGGTGCACGGCTGGACCGGTGACGCCGCCGGCGCCTACGTCCTGCTGGCCGTGGCCTTCAGCGGCGCGGGAACGTTCGTCGTGTACCTGCTCGCGCGCGCCGTCTACGATCGCCCGACCGCCCTGACTGCGGCCGCGCTGCTGGCCGTCAGCCCGCTGTTCTGGTTCTACGGCACGGTGGGTCTCAGCTACGCGGGCGAGGCCCTGATGGCCTCGATCGTCGCCTACTTCGCGTTCCGCGCGCTCCGCGGCAGCGAGACCGACGCCTGGCTGGCGGCGGGCTACCTGGGCCTGGCCGGCGGGCTGCGGCAGTCGCTCCTCGTGCTGCTCTTCCCCTTGTGGCTGGTCTCCGTCGCCGTTGGCGCGCGGCGGCCGCGCGTCGTTGTCGTCGGGGGGGCCATCTTCACGCTCGCTGTGCTCGTCTGGTTCGTGCCGATGATCTGGCTGACCGGCGGCCTCGAGCGCTATCTCGACGCCTCCCGCCTGCTCGCCGACACGGTCGTGAAGCCCACGTCCATCCTCGGGGGGCCGCTCGAGGTGACGCTGCGCATGTCGCGCTACCTGCTCGAGTCCGTGCTGGTGGCGCTGGGCCCGCTGGCGGTGGCCGCCCTGCTGCTGCCGTGGTACGTGCGGCGGCACGGGTGGGGACACCGCGAGTGGTTCCTGCTCGTGTGGACGGTCCCGCCGGTGCTGGTCTACACGCTCGTGCACTTCGGCCAGGCCGGCTACGTCCTGACGTTCCTGCCGGCCCTCGTCATCCTGCTCGCGCGGGTGCTGCTGGCCGCCCTGGCCGGCGTCGCCGAGCGGGTGCCGAGCGCACCGGCGCGCGCGGCGCTGGCCGCCACCGCCGTCACGCTGATCGTCGTGGCCAACGG
>JBGPZN010000294.1:0-4759 GCA_041493815.1 Methylomirabilia bacterium | reverse complement strand
GCCCACGACTTGTCTCCGGCGAATTCCTTGAGGAAGAGGCCGGCCGTGATGGCGCCGCCGCCGCGGGGGCCGACGTTGTTGAGGTCGGCGACGTCGCTCTTGAGGTTCTCGCGGTACTCGTCGATGAGGGGCAGCTGCCACACGCGCTCGCCGGCGGTGGCGGCGGCGGCCAGCAGGCGGTTGGCCAGCCCCTGGTCGTTGGCGAACAGCCCTGAGCAGAGCGGCCCCAGCGCCACCACGCAGGCGCCGGTGAGCGTGGCCATGTCGACGATCTCGTCGGCGCCGACCTTCTGGGCGGCGTAGCAGATGGCGTCGGCCAGCGTGAGCCGTCCCTCGGCGTCGGTGTTGCCGATCTCGATGGTGGTGCCGTTCATCGCCTTGAGGATGTCGCCGGGACGGATGGCCGCGCCCGAGGGCATGTTCTCGGTGGCGGCGATCAGCCCGTGCACCTCGACGGCGGGCTTGAGCGCCGGCAGCGCCTGCATGATGCCGAGCACGGCGGCCGCACCCGACATGTCGTTCTTCATGCGCAGCATGCCCTCGGCCGACTTCAGATCCAGGCCGCCGGAGTCGAACGTGATCCCCTTGCCGATGACCGCCACGCGCTTGCGGCTCCGGCCGGCCGGCGTGTACGTGAGGTGGATGAACTTGGGCGGCTGCTCGCTGCCGGCCGCCACGCCCAGGAAGAGGCCCATGCCCATTTTGCGGCAGTCGGCGCGCTCGAACACCTGCAGACCGAGCCCGGCCTCCTTGGCGATGTCGGCGGCCACCTTGGCCAGGTGCGTCGGGTGCACGTCGTTGGCCGGCGCGTTGATGAGATCGCGGGCCAGCCACGTGGACCGCGCGAAGAGCTCGCCACGGCGGGCGCCCTCGGCGGCCTCGCGGCGCTGGCGCCCATCGGGCTCGGCCAGGCTCAGCGACTCCACCTGCTTGTCGCTCTTCTCGCGCTTGTAGCGGTCGAAGGTGTACGTGCCGAGGATGGCGCCCTCGACCACCGCCTGCGCGCGCTGGCGCGGCGGCAGCCGGTCACCCAGTACCTCGATCGCGACCGCGCGGGCGCCGAGGTCACGCGCCCGGCGCAGCCCCACGGCGGCGGCGCGTCGCAGCGACTCGCCCGTGGTGTCCGCGCGCTTGCCGAGCCCGACCACGACGACGCGTCGCGCGGGCAGCCGGCCGTTGGTGTGCAGATGGGTGACCTGCCCGACCTTGCCCTGGAACTTCTCGGCCGTGAGCACCTCGCCGAGGGCGCCGCCGCTGGCGGTGTTCACGCGCGCCGCCGGCTCGCGCAGCTTCTTGTCGTCCGCGTAGACGCCGACGACGACCGCGTCGACCGCCGCCGATGCCAGCGGCTCACCGCTCACCGTGACGTTCATGGCCGGCCTCGCTCGGCGAGCGCCGCCGCGCGCCGGATCATGTCCATCAGCCCGTCGGTCGTGTCGAGTCGCTCCACCGCGTCCACCTCCACCCATTGCGCCTCGTCGGCGTCGCTGGCGGCGCACAGCGTCCCCGACTCGACGAACGCCACGTAGTCGACCAGGACCCAATGATAACGAATGCGCCCCTCGGCATCGCGCACGACGCGATCGAGGATGCCGCAGACCTCGCCCACGCGGATCGTGAGGCCGCACTCCTCGACGACCTCGCGCCGGGCCGCCTCGGCCGTGGTCTCGCCCAGCTCGAGCAGCCCCCCCGGCAGGCTCCACTTCCCCATCAGCGGCGGCTTGCCGCGGCGCACGAGCAGCACCCGACCACCGTCGAGCACCACCGCGCCGACGCCGACGCGGGGGACGCTGGGGTACTCGCGCCCGTCGCTCACGCGGGGGCCGCGAGCCAGGCCGGGCTCGCGTAGCGGTCGCTCACGAGCGCGTCCACGCGGGCGGTCTCCTCCGGCGAGAGCCCGCCGGGGCGCAGGTCGAGACCGTGCTCGCGCTCGAAGGCCTCGGTCAGGGCTGAGGCGACCTCGTCGAACGACGGCCGTCGACCGAGGGCGGCCCGCAGCGTGGTCAGCGTCGCCAGCGGATCGCGCGTGGTCGGGAACAGCGTCGCGAGCCGGGGCGCGTCCACGTCGAGGAGCACGGCGCCGTGCTGCAGGAACGACTCACCCTGCCGCCGCTGGGCGCTGCCCACGAGCTTGCGGCCCGCGACCTCGATCTCGTAGACGCCGGTGCGGGCGAAGCAGAACGCGGGGACCGGCCCGTCGGGCGGTCGCTCCGGGACCAGCTCAGCCGGCGTCCCCAGCGCGCGTAGTCCGCGCAGCAGCGCGGCCCCGATCCAGCGGTAGGTCTCGAGCAGGTCGGCGCCGATCCCGAGGTCGGCGGCCGTCGCCACGACGCTGTACGTCAGCTCGCGCTCGGGGCCGTCGTGGTAGATCGCGCTACCCCCGGTCGGCCGCCGCACCAGGCCCACGCCGAGCGCGCGGCAGGCGTCGAGATCGACGTGCTGGTCGAGCGGCTGGCCGTAGCCGAGCGACACGGTCGGCGGCGCCCAGGCGAAGAAGCGGAGCGTGGGCGGAGAGGCGCCGGCCTGCCGACCGCGCCAGAGCGCCTCGTCGATCGCCATGTTGGTCGCGCCGTCGGTCGGCTCGGTGACCAACAGTCGCCAGCGCGTCATGGCACGATCAGCTCGAGCCGGGGAAAGTATGTCCGGTACCGCGCGGCATCGCGGGTCAGCAGAGGGATGCCCCGGATGGCCGCATGGGCACCGATGTAGAAGTCCGGCAGCGGCGCCCGTCGCGCACCCCCCGCGCGGCGGTAGCGCAGGAAGCATTTCCCGGCCAGGAACGCCGCCTCCCAGGGCAGCGCTTCCCGGCGGAAACTGTCACCGGGGAGCACGGCGTCGAGCTCCTCGATACGCTCGAAGCCGACCGAGACCTCGGCGTACACGATGGGGTTGACGACCAATTCGTGCCGACCGGCCACCTCGGCCAGCACGGCGGCCGAGCGACCGTACCAACGCGGATCCTCGGTGAAGACGTCGAGGAGGACGTTGCTATCGACGAGCACGTCCATCATGGCTACTGGAGGTCAGCGCCGGGTCAGCGCCATGATCTGATCGGTCGTCAGCCCGCTCGTCGCCTTGCCTCGCATCCCGTCGATCAGCCGCCGGCCGCGATCGCGGTGTGTCGTGGCCTTCCTGAGGAGCACGGTCCCGCGGCTCATCGTGAAAACCACCTCGGTGTTGGGCGTCAGCCCCGCCTTCTTGCGGATGGCCAACGGAATCGTGACCTGCCCCTTGCTCGTGATACGCATCGTCTGCTCCCTGTAAGACTCTTACCGGTAAGAGTAATACAGGGAGCCGTCCTATGCCTTCGGCTTCCACCGTAGATTCGGCTCGCGCGCGGCCTTGGTCTGGTCGAGGCGACGCACCGGCGTGGTGACCGGGGCCTGGTGGATGGCGTGGGGATCGGTCTCCGCTTCCTTCGCGATCCGGATCATCGCCTCGCAGAAGGCGTCGAGCGTCTCCTTCGACTCCGTCTCGGTCGGCTCGATCATCAGCGCTTCTTCCACGATCATTGGGAAGTACGTCGAGGGCGCATAGAAGCCCAGATCGAGCAGGCGCTTGGCCACGTCCATGGCGCTGACGCCGTGCCTCTTCTGCCGCCGCGCGGAGAGCACGCACTCGTGCATGCAGGGCCCCGGCGCCGCGACGTCGTAGTGGCCCTCCAGCCGCTTCATGATGTAGTTGGCGTTGAGCACGGCGTTCTCGCTCACCGCGCGCAGGCCGTCGGCACCCATGGTGCGGATGTAGGTGTAGGCGCGCACGTGCATGCCGAAGTTGCCCCAGAAGGCCTGCAGCTTGCCGATCGACTGCGGCCGCTTCCAGTCCAGCGTGTACGCGTCGTCGCGCCGGGCGATCACCGGCACCGGCAGGAACGGCTCCAGATGCGCCTTGATGCCGACGGGGCCGGCGCCGGGCCCGCCGCCGCCGTGCGGCGTCGTGAACGTCTTGTGCAGGTTGAAGTGGCAGACGTCGAAGCCGAGGTCGCCGGGGCGCGTGAGGCCGAGGATCGCGTTGAGGTTGGCGCCGTCCATGTAGACCTGGGCGCCGCGGGCGTGGCACAGCTCGCCGATCTCCATCACGCGCGGCTCGAAGTTGCCGAGCGTGTTGGGCACCGTGATCATGAACGCGGCGACGTCGTCCCCGAGGTGACGCTCGAGGTCGCCGAGGTCCACCCGGCCCTCCGCGTCCGACTTGACCTCGATCACCTCGTAGCCGGCCAGCGCGGTGGACGCGGGATTGGTGCCGTGGGCGGAGTCGGGGATCAGCACCTTCGTGCGCTTCTCGCCGCGGGCCTCGTGGTAGGCGCGGATCATCAGCACGCCGGCCAGCTCGCCCTGGGCGCCGGCGGCCGGCTGCAGCGACACCGCGTCCATGCCGGCGATCTCGGCCAGCATGCGCGCCAGGTCGTACATCAGCTGCAGCGCGCCTTGAGAGAGGGCCTCGGGCGCCAGCGGGTGCAGGCGGGCGAAGCCGCCCAGACGCGCCATGTCCTCATTGATCTTCGGGTTGTACTTCATCGTGCACGAGCCGAGCGGATAGAAGTGCGTGTCGACGCCGTAGTTCATCTGCGACAGGCGCGAATAGTGACGCACGACGTCCAGCTCGGAGACCTCCGGCAGCGCCGCCGGCTCCCGGCGCCGGTACTTCTGCGGCACCGCGGCCAGCGCCGAGGCGACCGGCACGTCCGACTCGGGCAGTGAGAACGCGATCCGGCCCGGCGAGGACACCTCGAAGATCAACCGGTCGTAGGCGAGCTGGT
>JBGPZN010000630.1:0-2088 GCA_041493815.1 Methylomirabilia bacterium | reverse complement strand
CAGCGGCCGATGAAGGTCGCCGACTACCGCGAGTACCTGCGCGTGCTGCGCGCGCTGCTCGACGGCGAGACGGTGGACTACACCCTCAACGGCGTCACCCGGCCGATCAGGATGCTGCTGCCCGACCGCAAGTACACGAGCCTGACGCCGCGCATTCCGCTCTACGTCTCCGGCTTCGGGCCCCGCGCCATGGAGCTGGCCGGCGAGTTTGGCGACGGGCTGGTGTACGCCATCCCGCCGCGCGGCACCCCGGTGGGCGAGGCGCTGGCCCACGCGCGCCGGGGCGCGGCGCGCACCGGCCGCACGCTCGACGGCTTCCGCAACTGCGCGCTCACCAACGTCGTGCTGCTCGATCCGGGCGAGGCGGTCGACTCGCCGCGGGTCATCGAGACGATCGGGCCGAACGTCATGGCCAGCGTCTACTACTTCTACGACGAGGTGCACGAGCGGGGCATCGAGCCCCCGCCGTTCCTGCGCCCGATGTGGAAGCGCTACTGCGCGCTGGTCGAGCAGACGCCCGCCGAGCACCGGCACTTCCGGACCCACGAGTTCCACTACACGTACCTGCACCCGGGCGAGGCCGAGCTGATCGACGCCGACCTGATCCGCGCGACCTGCCTGGCCGGCACCGCGGAGGCGCTGGTCGAGCAGATCCGCGACCTCGAGCGCCAGGGGCTGCAGGAGCTGATGTTCGCCACCGGCGTCGACGCGAAGTGGCGTTTCGCCGAGGAGTTCGCGCGCCGCGTGATGGCGCGCCTCTGAGAGGAACGAACGCATGCCGATGAAGTTCGGGCTGTTCTCGACCAACGCCTACGCGTGCAGCTATCCCGACGTCGTGGCCGGTGTCGCCCGCGCCGCCGAGGCGGCGGGGTTCGAGTCGCTGTGGGGTGGCGAGCACGTGGTACTGCCGGATCCGCAGGCGCCACCGTCGCCGATGGCGCCCCAGGATCGGATCCTCGACCCGGTCATCGCGCTGACGTATTGCGCGGCCGTCACCAGACGGGTGCGGCTGGGCACGGGCATCATCATCTTGCCGCAGCGCAACCCGCTCGTCCTCGCCAAGGAGCTGGCCAGCCTCGACGCGCTGTCGGCCGGTCGCCTGATCTTCGGGATCGGCGTGGGCTATCTCGAGCCGGAATTCCGCGCGCTCGGGGCGCCGTTCGAGCAGCGCGGCGCCGTGGCCGACGAGTACCTGGCGGCGATGCAGGCGATCTGGAGCCAGGCCCGGCCCGCCTACCAGGGCCGCTTCGTGTCGTTCGCCGACGTGCAGGCGCACCCGCAGCCGGTGCAGCGCCCGCACCCGCCGATCGTGATCGGCGGGCGCACGGCCGCCGCGTTCCGCCGGGCGGTGCAGCAGGGCAACGGCTGGTACGGCTTCGCGCTCGACGCCGAGGGCACCGCGCGGGCGCTCGCCGGCCTGCGCGAGGCCGCGCAGCGCAACCCGCGGCCGGAGCACCTCGGCGAGCTGGAGATCAGCATCACGCCCGGCCGCGGCGCCACCGTCGATCTCGCCGGCGCCGAGAGGTTCGCGGCGCTCGGCGTCCATCGCCTCATCCTGATGCCCTCGCCCAAGCTCGACGGCGCCGGGCTCGAGCGCTTCGTGGAGGACGTCGGCACGCGGCTGGTCGGGCGCGTCTAGCGCGGCTCGTCCAGGCGTACCTCGCCGAGCCCGATCCGCATCGCCTCCACGTCGAGCTCCTGCTCGAGCCGGTGGAGAACCTCGTCGCTGATCACGCCCTGGTCGCGGAGCGCGATCAGGATCCGGCGCTCCGCGCTGAGCGTCTCGTGGCGCAGCCGGCGGAAGGCCGCACGGGCCGTGGCCGAGGCGTCGTTCTCACCCAGGTTGAGCGGCGAGGAGCGCTGGGCCCGCTGCGTGTACATCGACCGCAAGCGCTCGATCTGTTCGTGGGCCGGCGCCGCGCCGGCCGCGAGCTGATCCAGCCTCGTCAGGGCGGCGCCGGCCGCCTCTCCCCGCGCGTGGGCCTCTTCGAGCTCCAGCGTCTGGTCGGCGCCCAGACGGAGCGCACGGATCAAGGGCGTCAGGGTCAGTCCCTGGAGCACCAGCGTGGACAGGATCACGGCGAAGGT
>JBGPZN010000191.1:0-6607 GCA_041493815.1 Methylomirabilia bacterium | reverse complement strand
CCGGCCCATGGCCTCGACGGCGGCCGCCACCGCCCGGCCCTGTCCCAACCCACAGAGGCCGGAGGCGATCGCCATCCCGACCCCGGCCGCGATGACGGCGAACGGGCCGATCCATCCGCCGCCGGCCGCCCCGGCCTCCGCCGCCAGCGCGAGACCGGGAAACGCCAGTACTGCCATACCTGCCGCAATCAGTGAACGTCGCACGACCGTCCTCCTCTGTGTGGGGGGTCTGCTAGTGATGCGCCGGTTGGTGTTCGCCCCCGTGGTGCTCGGCCTCCTCGATGGCTCCCGAGATGTAGAGCATCGTGAGCATCACGAAGATGAACGCCTGGAGGAACGACACCAGGATCTTGAGCGGATACAGGAACCCGACGGTGAAGACGATCATGACGATGCCGCCGATGCCGCCGACGACGGCGCCGATCGCGCTGCCCGACAGCGCCCAGCCGATGAGGCCCTGCAGCCCCATCAGGAAGAAGATGATCGCCAGCAGGATGTGGCCGCCCACCATGTTGCCGAAGAGCCGGAGGGTGAGCGACAGCGGCCGGGCCAGGTGGCTGATGATCTCGATGACGAACATCACCGGCTTGAGGGCCAGCGGCACCGGCCCCATGAAGTGCTTGAGGTAGGTGAGCGCGCCCTGCTTGCGCACGCCGATGTAGTGGTAGCTGACGAACACGATCAGCGCGCAGGCGGCGGTCGTATTGAGGTTGGTCGTCGGCCCGTTCATGCCGGGCACCAGGGACAGCAGATTGCCGCTCAGGATGAACAGCCCCAGCGTGGCGATGAGCGGCAGGAACCGCCGGCCCTCGGGGCCGATGACGTCGTCGATCATCTGCTGGAACTGCTCGAGCACGACCTCGAAGAAGTTCTGCAGCCCGCGCGGCACCAGCGCCACGTTGCGGGAGGCGGCGAAGGCGAGCCCGGCCAGGATGATCATCACCAGCCACGTGTACGTCACATGGTCGGGGATGCCGGGCAGCCGGAAGATCGGCGGGTGCTCGATCACGTCCACGAGGTGCTCTCCTCACGCGCCAGGCGCAGGCCCTGCACCACCAGCGCGAGCGGCAGCGCGCTGTAGCCGGCCAGCCACGCGACCGGATGCGCCCAGCCGGCGACGAACAGCAGCGCGGCCACGCCGCTGATCGCGGTGAAGCGCAGCCCCGCCAGCACCATCCACGGCGCCGTCAGCGTCGGTCCGGCGGCGGTCATCGCGCCCACGCGAGCGGCCAGCACCCGGAAGCCGGCGATCCCGAGCGCGCCGCCCGCCACCACGCCGAGCGCGCCCGGGGCGCCGCCCAGCCAGCCGCCGGCGATCGCCGCGACGAGCACGGCGATCGCCGCCTGCCGTGTCACGCCCGTCGTCAGATCACGTGCCGTCATCGATGTTCCGCTCCGCGCGCTTGACCGATCGAAAGAGGTTCACGAATCCCGCCGCGATGCCGAGCAGCAGCCCGATCAGCGTCAGCCACGGTGAGGTCCCGAGCCAGCGATCCAGGTAGTAGCCGCCCGCCAGTCCGAGCACCGTGGCCACCACCAGCGTAAGGCCGACCGCGGACAGCTCGCCGAGCGCTTTCCAGGCGCTTTGATCCCCCGTCGGCGCCATGTGAAGCGAAACACTAGCACAGCACCTGGGCGGCGACAAGTCGGCCGAAGTAGCTGATATCGCGCTGCAAACGAAGCGGCGCCGTCATGGGGTTCAGTACAACCGCTACCCGAACATCCCGCCCATGCGCGCGCCGGCCACGCGGTTGATCACCAGCACGGCGACCGCCGCCACCACGATGAGGATCATGCCGAGCGCCGCCGCCTCGTTGGCGCTGCCGGCGATGTAGAACGAGAAGATTCCGACCGGGATCGTCTCCCAGCCGCCGAGCGACAGGAACAGCACGGCCGAGGCCTCCTGCAGCGACGTCATGAACGAGAACAGCGAGCCGACCAGCACGCCGCGCCAGATCAACGGCAGCGTGACGTCGCGGAAGCTGCGCAACCCCGTCGCGCCCACGCTGGCCGCCGCCTCCTCCATCGAGCGGTGCACCACCAGCAGCGAGGCGTAGGCGCCGCGCACCGTGTAGGGCAATCGGCGGATGCAGAGCACCAGCGGCAGCACGATCCAGAGACTGGTGAGCTTGAGGTCGAGCCACGGCAGCGGAAAGTGGAAGGCGCGGATGTAGGCGATGCCGATGGCGGTGCCCGGCAAGGCGAGGATCAGCGTGTTGAGCCCGTCGAGCGTGTCGCGCCCGGGCAGGCGCGTGCGGGCCAGGATCCACGCGATCGGCACGCCGACCACGACGCAGCCCACCACGGCCAGCGTCGAGTACAGAAAGCTGTTGAGGATGTACTTCGGCGTCTCCACGATCACGCGCTCGTAGTACTGCCACGTGTACTGCACGGGGAACGGCGTCAGCGACCAGCCCTTGCCGACCGAGGCCAGGCCCACCCCGAGGTACGGGATGAACGAGGCCAGCATCAGCAGCGACAGGAAGGCCACGGCCCCGGCCTGGGCGAGCGGGGAGAGGCGACGGCGGGCGATGCGGGAATAGGAGAGCGACGAATAATCCTTGATGGCGACGTACCGCCGAGCGGCGACCAGGAAGACGACGGCCAGCGCGATCATCAGCGCCGAGATCACGATGCCCATGCGGAACAGCCGGCGGTCGACGAACTGCACGATGTTGAGGTAGGCCTGGGCGGCCAGCAGGTCGTGCACGCCGAGCACCAGCGGCGTGGCGAAGTCCGAGAACGTCCAGATGAACACCAGCAGGGCCCCGGCCACGTAGCCGGGCGTCGTCAGCGGCAGCGTGATCGTGCGCAGCTTCGTCCAGCCCCGGGCGCCCACGCTCTCGGCCGCCTCCTCCAGCGCGGGGTCGATCTTGGCCAGCGCGTCGAGCACGTTGAGCGTGATCATCGGGAACAGGTGCAGCGTCTCCACCAGCAGCACGCCGTGCACGCCGTAGACGAAGTTGATCGGACGCGCCAGGCCGAACCAGTCATCGAGGAGCACGTTCACGGTGCCGGCGCGGCCCATGATGAACGTGAAGCCCAGCACCCCGACCAGCGGCGGCGAGATGATCGGGATCAGCGTGAGGTAGCCGAAGAGGTCGCGGCCGCGGAAGTCGAAGCGGACCAGCAGGAAGGCCACCGCGAAGCCCAGCACCGAGGTGCAGGCCACGGTGCCGAGGCCGAGCAGGATCGAGTTGCCGAGCGAGCGCACGTAGTAGGCGTCGCCGGCGAACTCCACGAAGTTGGCGAGGGTGACGCGGCCCGCCTCGTCGGTGAACGCGTCGTAGAAGATCCGCAGCAGCGGGTAGACGAGGAACACGATGAGGAACAGCCAGATCGCGGCGTAGCCGAGGCCGGGGAGCACGGCCCGGGCCGGCCGGGCGGCCGGGAGCGAGGTCACCCGCCCTGGCGTCTGCTCCAGGCTCGCCACGCGCCGTTACTCGTCCGGCAGCGTGAGGGCGGCCGAGGCCGGGAAGCCCACCCGCACCGGCTGGCCCACGGCCAGCGGCTCGTGATGCCAGGCGTCGCCGACGTCCACCTTCAGCCGCACGCCGGCCCGCGTCTCGACGTCGTAGCGTAGCGTGTTGCCCAGGTAGGACGCGAAGGCCACGCGGCCGTCGAAGACGTTGTCGGCCGCCGTCGCGTTCAGCGTCACGTTCTCCGGGCGCACGGCCAGCACGCAGCGCGCGCCGGCCACCACACCCTCGCCGGCCCGCCCGTGCACAACCCCCAGCGGCGTCTCGACCACGATGCGCTCGGCTCCGCCCTCCGTGCACACGCCGGTGATGAAGTTGTTGGTGCCGACGAAGTCGGCCACGAAGCGGTTGGCCGGCCGCTCGTAGAGCTCCTTGGGCGCGGCCACCTGCTGGATGCGACCGTCGCGCATGACCGCGACCCGGTCCGAGAGGGAGAGCGCCTCCTCCTGGTCGTGGGTGACGTAGACGGTGGTGATACGCAGCGCTTGCTGCAGCAGCCGGATCTCGCCCCGCACCTGCTCGCGGACCTTGGCGTCGAGGTTGGACAGCGGCTCGTCCAGCAGCAGGATGTCGGGGTTCAGCACCAGTGCGCGGGCGAGCGCCACCCGCTGCTGCTGGCCGCCCGAGAGCTGGCCGGGGTACCGGTCCTCGAGCCCGACCAGGTTCACCTGGCGCAGGCCGCGCTCCAGGCGCTCGGCGATCTCGGCGGCGGGGAGCTTGCGCAGGCGCAAGCCGTAGGTGATGTTGGCCCGCACCGTCATGTGGGGCCACAGCGCGTAGTTCTGGAACACCATGCCGATGTTCCGCTCGTACGGCGGCAGCGATTCCACCCGGCGCTCGCCGAAGCGGATCTCGCCGGCGTCGGGCCGGTAGAAGCCGGCGATCAAACGTAGCAGCGTCGTCTTGCCGCAGCCCGAGGGCCCCAGCAGCGTGAAGAGCTGCCCGTCGGCGACGTCGAGCGTGGCGCCGTCCACCGCCGTCACCCGGCCGAACCGCTTGACGACGTCGCGCAGCGCGATCTTCACGCTAGTTCGGCTTCTTCCACACCGCCTCGACGTCCGAGCGGAACCTCGTCTTGAGCGCCTCCGACCGCTTGGCGGCCACGTCCTCGTCGTAGACGTTGGCGATCTCGCCGTCGAAGTACGAGCGCACACCGCCGGTGAACTGCACGGCCAGCTCCGCCGTCGAGCCCGGCGCCCCCTGCACCTTGTACCGGGGCGTGATCGGGAACAGGCCGCGCTCCATGAAGACCTTCTGGCCGCGCTCGGTCAGCAGGAACTCGATGAACGCGCGCGCCGCCTTCGGGTTGCGGGTGCCGGCCAGGATGGCCATCGGCTCCGGCGTGACGAACGCGTTCCTGGGCGCCACGAACTTGATGTCGAAGCCGGCCAGCTTCTCCTCGAAGGCCATGTAGGACGGCACCGCGAAGCCGGCGGCGAACTCGCCCTTGGCGACGACGGTCGGCACGTCCCGGCTGCGCGCGGTGAAGTGGCCGGTGTTGGCGGCGAGCCGCTTGAGCCAGTCCCAGCCCTTCTCCTCGCCCAGCATCGACAGGATGACCTCGTAGGTCGCGTTCGACGACGAGGAGCGCGTCGGCGCGCACTGGGCGACCTCGCCCTTCAGCTTGGGATTGAGCAGGTCCTCCCAGTCCTTCGGCTCGGGGATGCCGAGCCGCTTGATCTTCAGGGGGTGGTACACGAGGCCGTAGGGCTCCAGCGCCGTGCCGATCCAGTAGCCGTCCTTGTCCTTGAGCGGGATGGGCTTGGGCTTGCCGATCGAGGCCGGGATCGAGTCCCACGCCTCCTTGCTGATCTCGACCTTCTGCAGCAGCTTCTGCTCGGCCAGCTTCTCGAACAGCGCCGACTCGCCGCCCCAGAAGATGTCGGCGTCGGGCCGGCCCTTCCACTCCACGATGCGGCCGTAGGCCACCGGCGTGCCGGCCGGAATGGCGTTGGTCCTGACGGTGACGCTCCACTTCTCCTTCGCATAGTCGACGAACGCCTTCAGCGCCGCGTCGTGGATGAACTTCGACACGGGCGTGATCAGCGTCAGCTCGCTCTCGATGGGCGCCTGGGCGCCGGCGCCGCCCACGGCGCCGGCGACGAGCGCGATCGTCAGAACCAGCACGATCAGGTGTCTCATGCGGACGTCTCCTTTGACGGAATCACCGTTGGCGATCATGTGTCGGCGCGATCAGAGAGATCCCAACCCCGCGCGCGTTCGACGGCGCGGCGCCAGCCGTCGTAGCGGCGGGCGCGTGTCGCCGGATCCATGCTCGGCGTGAACGTGCGCTCGATCGCCTGCCGGGAGGCCAGGGCATCGAGCGAGCGCCAGAAGCCGCTGCCGAGTCCGGCCAGGAAGGCGGCGCCGAGCGCGGTCGTCTCGATGACCCGGGGCCGCAGCACGGCGGCGTCGAGGACGTCGGCCTGGAACTGGCACAGGAAGTCGTTGGCGACGGCGCCGCCGTCCACCTTGAGCGCGCGGAGCGCGACCTTGGCGTCGGCCGCCATCGCCTCCAGCACGTCGCGGCTCTGGTAGGCGATCGCCTCCAGCGTGGCTCGCACCAGGTGGGCGCGCGTGGTGCCGCGCGTGAGCCCCACGACGGTGCCGCGCGCGTACGGATCCCAGTACGGCGCGCCGAGGCCGACGAAGGCGGGGACGAAGTACACGCCGCCGGTGTCCTCGACGGACTCCGCCAGGGCCTGCGTCTCGGCCGCCCGGGCGACGACGCCGAGGCCGTCGCGCAGCCACTGCACGGCGGCGCCGGCGATGAACACGCTGCCCTCCAGCGCGTAGGTCGCGCGCCCGCCGATGCGCCAGGCCACGGTCGTCAGCAGGCCGTGGCCGGAGACGACGGGCACGGCACCGGTGTTGAGCAGCGCAAAGCAGCCGGTGCCGTACGTGTTCTTGGCGCTGCCCGGCTCGTAGCAGGCCTGGCCGAACAGCGCCGCCTGCTGGTCCCCCGCGATGCCCGCGATCGGCAGGCCGGCCGGCAGCCACCCAACGTCGCTGGTCTCCGCGCACACGCCGGACGAATCGACGATCGCGGGCAGCACCTCGCGAGGGACGCCGAGCAGCTGCAGCATCTCGTCGTCCCAGTCCACCGAGCGCAGTCCGAGGCACAGCGT
>JBGPZN010000443.1:0-3268 GCA_041493815.1 Methylomirabilia bacterium | reverse complement strand
GCCCGCGCGACGGACGGTGCCTCGCGCGCCGTGCTGGCCGCGGCGCTCACGGCGGACGACGTCACGCCCGAAGAGGCCGCGGAATATATCGAGGCGCTCGTCGCCAATCAGGTGCTGGTGCCGGAGCTTGCCTGTCCGCTGACCGGCCCGGAACCTCTGCACGCGCTGATCACCGCGCTCCGTGCGGCGGCGCCCGCCGCCGCCGGCGTCCTCGACGGCGTGCGTGCCGAGCTGGATGCGATGGATCAACGCGGCCTCGGCGTCCCGCCGGCGCACTATCGCGCGGTGGCGGAGCTGCTGCGGCCGCTGCCGGCCCGGGTCGAGATCTCGCGCCTCTTCCAGGTCGACCTCGCGTGGTCCGCGGCCGGCGCCACGCTCGGAGGCGCAGTGCTGGACGAGATCGCGGCAGGCGCCGAGCTGCTCTCGCGGCTGGCGCGGCCACACCACGACGACCCGCTGGTGCGCTTCAGAGAGGCGTTCACCGCGCGCTACGAGGGCCGGACGGTGCCGCTGCTGGAGGCGCTCGACGACGAGATCGGGGTCGGCGCCGCGCTCGGCGAGGCGACGGAATCCTCCCCGATTCTTCGTAACCTTGAATTCCCTGCGATGCCCGACGAGCAGGCGCCGTGGAGCGGTCGCGAGGCGTTGCTCCTGACCCGCCTCGCCGAGGCCCTGGCCGGGGGCCGCCACGAGATCAGCCTGATGCCCGCCGACCTGCCCCACCTCTCGCACGCGTCGCCGCTCCCGCTGCCGTCCGCGTTCGCGGTCATGGCGACGGTGGACGCGGAGTCCTCCGAGGCGGTCGCCCGGGGTGCGTTCCGCGTCGTCCTGGACGGCGTGCTGGGCCCCTCGGGCGGCCGCCTCCTCGGGAGGTTCTGCCACGGACACCCCGACTTGACCGCGGCAGTGATGACGCACCTCCGGGCCGAGGAAGCCCTCGATGACGACGCGGTCTTTGCCGAGGTCGTGCATCTTCCAGCTGCACGCCTCGGCAATATCCTGCTGCGTCCGGTGCTGAGGCACTGGGAGATCGAGTACCTGGGCCGCTCGGGCGCGTCGCTCGAGCGTCAGCTCCCGGCGAGCGATCTCATGGTCTCGGTGGCCGACGGTCGCATCGTGCTCCGATCCGAGCGTCTCGGCCGCCGGGTGATCCCGCGGCTGACGACGGCGCACAACTTCACGTGGACGAGCCTGCCGGTCTATCGCTTCCTGTGTCTGCTCCAGTCAGAGGGGATGGCGGGCGCTCTGGCGTGGGACTGGGGCGTACTGGACGCGGCGCCGTTTCTGCCGCGCGTGACCGCCGGTCGTCTCGTCCTGGCCAGAGCACGCTGGCGGGCGAGCGCGGACGAGCTCGCCGGTCTGACACGGCTGACCGGCGCCGCTCGCTTCCGGGCCGTCCAGCACTGGCGCACGACGCGCGGGCTCCCGCGTCGCGTCACGCTGGCCGAGGGTGAGGACCGGCTTCCCATCGATCTCGACAACGTGCTCAGCGTCGATTCGTGGCTTCACGCGGTGAAGAATCGTGGGGACGCCGTCCTCGTCGAGATGCTGCCGGGGCCGGACCGGCTCTGCGCCGAAGGTCCCGACGGCCGGTTCGTCCACGAGCTGGTCGTGCCGTTTGTCCAGCATCGCGGCACGGCCCCCGTCCGACCGGCCGTACCGTCCCGGGTGAGCCGGCGCTTCCCGCCAGGCTCGGACTGGCTCTACGCCAAGTGCTACATGGGTGCCTCCGTCGCCGACGAGGCCCTGCGCGAGATGATCCGGCCGGTCGTCCGCGCGGCGATCGAGACGGACGCGGCCGACCGCTGGTTCTTCATCCGGTACACCGATCCGGACTTTCACCTGCGCGTTCGCCTCCACGGCGATCGCACGCGCTTGCAGGCCGAGGTGGTTCCGGCCCTCGAGCGCGCGGCTGCGCCGCTGATCGACGACGGCCGGTGCTGGCGTCTCGCCTTCGACACCTACGAGCGCGAGGTCGAGCGCTACGGGGGCGACGAAGGCATCGTCCTCGCGGAGCAGATCTTCCACGCCGATAGCGAGGCCGTGCTCGAGATGCTCGATCTCCTCGAGCCCGGCGATGCGGGGACCGACGAGCGCTGGCGCCTGACCCTCGTCGGCGTCGACATGCTGCTCGACGACCTCGGTCTCGACCTGGCCGCCAAGAGCGCGTTGATCGCCGAGCGGCGTGCGTCGTTCGCGCTGGAGCATCGGGTGGATCGCGAGCTCGAGCGCGCGCTCGGCGACACGTACGCGTCGGAGCGCGCCTCGCTGGAGCGATTGCTCGCCAGCGGCGTGGACGGCGACCACCCGCTCAGGCCTGGGCTCGAGGCGCTCGCCCGGCGATCTCGCGCGGTGCGGCCGGTCGCCGACCAGCTGCGGGAGCTGGCGAAGGCGGGACGGTTGTCGGCACCGATCCACGCGCTGGCGGCGAGCTACGTCCACATGCACGCCAACCGGCTGCTGCGCTCCAGTGCCCGGCGCCAGGAGCTGGTCCTCTACGATTTTCTCGCCCGTCTCTACGCGAGCCTCACCGCCCGCGCGGGAGGGCGCCCGACCCCTCGCCGCCCGCGCGGCCGGCAATGAACGCGATGCGCGTCAGCGCCCGCTGAACCCCGACCGCAGCCGATACCACGGGTGCGGCTGGCCGGCCACCTTGACGCGCAGCGTGTACACCGACGTGCGGGCAGTGAAGAACAACGTGCGGAGATCGGGGCCGCCGAAGGCCAGGTTGGCGGGAATCTCCGGCGTGCGGATGATGCCCAGGCGGCTGCCGTCGGGCGCGAAGACCCAGGTGCCGCCGGGGCCGGTGCAGTAGATGCGGCCCTCCACGTCCACCTTCATGCCGTCGGGCACGCCGTCCGTCTCGTCGGAGGACATGTCGGCGAAGATCCGCCGGCGCACCACGGCGCCGCCGGCGTCGAGTTCAAACGCATGGATGTACTGGGTCCAGCGCGTGTTGGCGACGTAGAGCGTGCGCTCGTCCGGCGAGAAGGCCAGCCCGTTGGGATACTCGCAATCGGCGACCATCGAGGTCGAGCCATCCGGCGCGATGCGGTAGACCCCGGCGGACGGCAGCTCACGCTCGGCCAGCGGGACCCGCAAGCCGGGATCGGTGAACCAGATGCTCCCGTCGGAGCGGCAGACGACGTCGTTGGGGCGATTGAGCCGCTTGCCTTCCCAGCGGTCCATCAGCACCTCGCTGCGGCCGTCGGCCGACCAGCGGGTGACGCGGCGGTTGCCGCCCTCGCAGATGACCAGTCGCCCCTGC
>JBGPZN010000355.1:0-4023 GCA_041493815.1 Methylomirabilia bacterium | reverse complement strand
GGCGACCGGCGACATCCCGATCCGGTTCGCCCTGGCCGTCGCCCTCTCCCATACCCCGCGCCGTGAGGAGACGATCACTCACTTTCGCATCGTCACGCAGCGGGGCACGCCGGGCTCGGCCGAGGTCAAGACGGCCCGCGAGTGGCTGGCCAGCGCCAACGCGCTCGAGGGGTCCGAGTCGGCGCCGGTGGCCGCGACCCCGGGGTCACAGGCCTCCGATCCCAAGAAGGGGCACGTCCTCGGCAAGATCCGCTGGAACGACATCGACCCGTACAAGAAGCGGGTGGCGATCAACGTCAGCCTCATCGGGGACGACGTCGAGAACCGCGACGTCCGGATGGGGCGCCCCGATTTCAAGATCGGCTGGGTCTACGAGTTTCGGAACGTTCCCCCCGGAGCCTACCGGCTCGTGGCCGAGGCCGGGGGGACGCCGATGTGGGACCTCAAGGTCGAGGTGCCGGCGGAGAAGGACACGACGCTCGACCTGACGGAGAGCAACGCCTCCGTCGCCAAGGACTTCACGCCCACCTCCAACTGATCCTCCCGTCCGAGCACCCTGCCCAGCCCGGCAGGCAGGTGCTCGGACGGGTGCCGTCTAAACCCGCGCCACGCCGGACGTCGCATCCGGCATTCCCCCTGCACCTCACCGGAGACGATGCCGCCGAGACTCCTCGACGAGCGGGGCGTGGCCCTGCCGATGGCCCTGATCACGCTGGCGCTGCTCACCGCGCTCATGCTCGCCTTCGCCTCGCTGTCGCAGACCGAGCCGATCATCGCCGCCAACCATCTGCGTGGCACCCAGGCGCGCACGCTGGCGGAGAGCGGCGTCGAGCTCGCGCTGTGGGCGCTGGCCAACCCCTCGAGCCCCGGCGGCCTGCTACCCGGCGATCCGGCCGGGGCGCCGTTCGACGGTCGGACGTTCGTCCCTTTCGGGAGCCTGGGAGGCTTCACGGTCAAGGTCGACAATGACGCCAGGGGTGATCCGAACCGGCGCACGATCACCGCCGTCGGCTGGGTGCCGACCAACAGCGTGACCGACGCGCGGCCGAAGGCGCACCGCACCGTCACGGTGGACGTCGTGGCCATTCCGCGCCTGGGCGTCCGGGCGCCCTGCGCGCTCTGCGTGAGGGGCGCGCTGAACGTCACCGGCGAGGTCGAGATCGACGGACGCAACCGCGATCCGGCCTGCGGCGACGACGTCAAGTACGGCACCTTCACGCGGGACGCGACGACGATCGCCGGGCCGGCGGTGCTGTCCGGCGGTGCCGGGGCCAGCGCCCAGAACCAGCCCGCCGCCGACTTCGACGCCGTCACGCTTTCGCCGGCCGCCCTCGACGCGTTGAAGACCCTCGCCTGGCGGAACGGGACGTACTACGGGCCCGGCTTTCCCCGGGGCGGCACGGTCTCCGACGGCGGTACGAGCTGGAGCGCCCGTATCGTCTTCGACGCCTCGACTCCCCTGCCCGACGGCGTCGTGTTCGTCGATACGACCGACGGACGGAACGTCCAGGGTGACGGCCGCGCCGCCACCACGCTGGCCGAGGCGCGGCTCGACGCCAGCACGCTCGCCGCGCGGGGCGGCGTGTTCCGGGGGTGGATCGTCGTCAACGGCTCACTCGAGATCGCGGGGGGCGCGAACGTGCGGGGCTTGGTCTACGCAGTGGACGGCTTCAGCTCGACGGGCGCCGGCCGCCTCGAGGGACTGGCCGTGTCACTGAACGTGCGCGAGGCGGCACCGGCCCGGGTTGAAGCGGCCGGGGGCGGTGGGCTGGCCGTCACGTTCGACTGCGCGCACGCGGCCGGCGGCGGATTCGTCCCCCGCGCCTTCACCCCGATCCCCGGCACCTACCGCGAGGACAGCGACTAGTCGGGGCGCGCCCTCTCGCCGACGCTGGCGCTCTCCGGGGCTCCGTACAAGCGCCGGTACTCTTCCCACGAGAACATGACGCGCTTGACGTACTGGCGCGTCTCATCGAAGGGGATCTGCTCGACCCAGGCTTCGAGATCGCTCGTGCGCCGCGCCTGCCACCACTGCCGCACCCGCGCGGGGCCGGCGTTGTACGCGGCCAGCGCCAGCCGGGGGTCCTTGAACTCGCGGAGCAGCCCGGCCAGGAACGCGGTGCCGATCTCGAGGTTGGCGCCGGGATCATCGAGCAGCTCACCGCCGGCGAAGGCCAGGCCGCGGTGCTCGGCCATCGGCCGGGCGGTGGCCGGCATGAGCTGCATGAGGCCGCGCGCGCCGGCCCGCGAGAGCGCGCGGGGATAGTACGAGGACTCCTCGCGCACGACCGCGGCGACCAGGTAGGGATCGAGACCGGCCCGCTGGGCCGCGGCCACCACGTCGTTGCGCCATCCGAACGGGTACAGCATCTCCCAGAAGGCGCGCGGCAGCGCCGGGTCGGCGCTGGCGGCCAGCGCGCTGAAGTGCCGGCGGAAGATCCGCAGCGCCATATGATACCGCTCGTCGCGCACGTACGCGCTCGAGAAGCCGTACAGGCGCACGGTGTCGCCGGTGGCCCGCTCCACCACGTCCTCCAGCTCCTCCAGCGCGCTCTCGACCAGCCCCAGCCGGCGCAGCAGGTCGACGCGCGCGAAGCCGGGGTCGTTGGCCACCGCCTCGGCCGGATCGGCCGGCAGCGTGACGGCGGCCGGGGTGGCGGCGCCGCGCACCCCGCCCGCCCGCGCGAGCGCGAGCAGGCCGTAGTAGCTGCGCGGCGCCTCGATGACGACCTGCGCGTAGAGCGGCGCCGCCGCCGACCGGTTGCGACTCTCCTCCATCGCCCGCGCGCGCCAGTACAGCGCCGGCAGCCGGTAGGGACGGTTGCCGGTGTCCACGAGCCGGGCCCACTGCTGGGCCGCCTCGCGCGGGTCGCTCTTGAGGTAGACGTTCCAGCCGAGGCGCCAGAGCGCGGCGCCCGCGATCTCGCGCTTGGGATAGCGCGTCGCCAGCGTGCGATAGACCGCGGCCGCATCGGCCGGACGCTGCGCGTCCTCGAGCGCGCGGGCGCGCATCCACAGCGCCTCGGCGGCGTCGGCCTCCGAGCCCGAGGCGGCGACGCGGTCGAGCACCTCGAACGCGCGGTCGCGCTGGCCGGCGCGCAGCAGCAGCCGCGCCTGCTCCAGCCGCAGCGCCGCCTGGCGCTCGGGCGCCACCCGGGGGATGGCGAGCGCCAGCGCCTTCGCCGCCGCCTCGTGGCGGCCCAGGCGCTGGGCGCCGTCGGCGACGACGCGCAACGCGCGCACGATGATCGAGGGATCGCGCGCCTCGCCGGCGATCCGCTCGGCCTCGTCGGCGGCGGTCTTGGGCACGCCGCCGCGGAGCAGGCGCTCGGCCCGATTCAGGCGCTGGTCGAGCGTCAGCGGCGGCACCGCGATCCCGGCCGCCGCCAGCACCTCCAGCCGGTCGGCCGCGCCCTCGGCCCAGCCCGTGGTTGGCGCCAGCACCATCAGCTCGCGATACGCGTGGGCGGCGTTGTCGAGCTGGCCGCGCGCCTCCGCCGACTGGCCGAGCAGATAGAGCGCCTCGGGGGCCTCGCGCGATTCCGGGTACGCGTCGAGCAGCCGCGTGAGCGCGGCCTGCACGCCCGCCTCGTCACCCACGCGGGCGGCCAGCGTGGCGCTCATCAGGAGCGCGCGCGGCGCCAGCCGGCTGTCGGCGTGACGGTCGGCCACGCCCGTCGCCATCGCCCGGGCGGCGGTGAAGGCGCCCCGGCGCGCCAGCGCGTCGGCCACGATCAGCCGCAGGTGATCACCGATCGGACTGCGCAGGGCCGCCTCGCCCAGCTCGGCGACGACCGGCGCCGGGTCGCCCCCTTGATAGGCGGCGATCGCCCGGGCCCACGCGTGCTCCGTCTCGACCGCCGGTAGCCGGGCGGGGCGCGCCGGCTCGTCGGCGCCGGCCGTCGCCGGCAGCAGCAGCAGCGCCAGCAGCGCGGCGCGCAGGACGCCCGACTCGATCACCCGGCGCGTGAACACGATGCGCTGCAGCGCGGTGAGGTTGGACAGGATCGCCAGCACCCACAG
>JBGPZN010000212.1:0-6192 GCA_041493815.1 Methylomirabilia bacterium | reverse complement strand
GTGTGATTGTTGTAGCGAGTGCCGCGAGGCGGGCTAGCCACGTGGGTGGCCTGATCGAGAAGGGTGTGGCTCCGTACATCTTGCCGATTGATCTATTGGCGCCGTGCGGTCGACCCTCGGTCAGACGACGACTTTCTTGGTGCGGAGGGCGGCGATGTCGGCGGTGGAGTAGTCGTACTCGGCGAGGATCTCGTCGGTGTGCTCGCCCTGCTGCGGTGCGGCCCGGCGCACACCGGCCCGCATGCGGGAGAACTTGATGGGCGTGCCCACCACCGGGATCTCGCCCAGGCGCGGGTGCACGACGCGCTCGATCATCGACCGGGCGGCCGTCTGCGCGTCCTCCATCACCTGCTTCACGGTGTTGACCGGCGTGGCCGGCACCCCGGCGTCCTCCAGCACCTTGAGCAGCGGCTCGCGGTCGTGCTTGGCGATGGCCGCCTCCAGCGTCGCCTCCAGCTCGCGGCGATGCTTCACGCGCTCGATGTTCACCGCGAACCGCGGATCGGTGGCCATCTCGGCCAGACCGAGCGCCGGCGCCAGCCGCTGCCAGAACCGGTCGTTGGCGCCGGCGATGAAGATCCACTGGCCGTCACGGCACTTGAAGGTGCGGTACGGCGACAGCGAGGGGTGCGATGAGCCGAGCGGCTTGGGCTGGGTGCCGGTGAGCAGGTAGCCCTCGGCGTGGTAGTTGAGCAGCGTCACCGCGGTCTCCAGCAGTGAGCCGTCCACCCGCTGGCCGAGACCGGTGCGGATGCGATGCAGCAGCGCGTTCACGATGCCGAAGGCGCAGAAGATCCCGGTGGTGAGGTCCAGGAACGACACGCCGCAGCGCAGCGGGGCGCCGTCGGGCTCGCCGGTGATCGACCTGATGCCGCTGAAGGCCTGCATCAGCGCCTCGTAGCCGGCGGCGTCCTTGCGCGGCCCGGTCCGGCCGAACGCCGAGACCGAGCAGTAGACGAGGCGGGGATTGATGGCCGCCAGCGTGTCGTAGCCCAGCCCGAACGACTCCATCGTCCCCGTCCGGAAATTCTCGATGAGGACGTCGGCGGTGGCCACCATGCGCTTGAGCACCTCGACGCCCTCCGGCGCCTTGAGGTCCAGCGTCATGTCGCGCTTGTTCCGGTTGATGACCAGGAAGGCGGCGGACTCGCCGTCCTTGTGCGGCGGCCACGTGCGCGACTCGTCACCGCTGCCGGTGTCCTCGATCTTGACGACGTCGGCGCCGAGGTCGGACAGCAGCATCCCGCAGAAGGGGCCGGCCAGCACACGGGAGAGATCGAGCACGCGGACGCCATCGAGCGAGAGGGACGGGGCGGTCGTGGTCATGCGCTACTATATACATCTCATGAGTCGTCTGCGAACCGCGCTCCATGAGCGCATCCTCGTGCTGGACGGCGCCATGGGCACGATGCTCCAGGCCGCCGATCTCACCGCCGCCGACTTCGGCGGACCGGCGCTCGAGGGCTGCAACGAGCACCTGAACCTCACCCGGCCCGACGTCGTCCGGGGCGTCCATCGCGCCTACGTCGCGGCCGGCGCCGACTGCGTCTCCACGAACACGTTCGGCTGCGCGCCCTACGTCCTGGGCGAGTACGGGCTGGCCGATCGGGCCTGGGAGATCTGCCGGGACGGCGCCCGCCTGGCCCGCGAGGGGGCCGGCGAGGCCTTCGTGATCGGCGCCATGGGACCGTCCACGCGCACCATCAGCGTCACCCGCAACGTGACCTTCGACGAGGTGCGCACCGGCTACCGCGTGCAGGCCGCCGGGCTCATCGCCGGCGGCGTGGATGCGCTGCTGCTCGAGACCTGCCAGGACACGCTCAACGTCAAGGCGGCCGCGCTCGGCCTGCGCGAGGCGATGCGGGAAGCCGGCGTCGCGCTGCCGCTGATGATCAGCGCGACGATCGAGCCGACGGGCACGATGCTGGCCGGCCAGGGCGTGGAGGCGCTCACGGTGTCGCTCGAGCACCTGGAGCCGTTCTCGTTCGGCCTCAACTGCTCGACCGGTCCCGAGTTCATGACCGACCACCTGCGCTCGCTGTCGGCCCTGGCCACCGCGTTCACCAGCGTCTACCCGAACGCCGGGCTGCCCGACGAGCGCGGCCAGTACGGCGAGACGCCGGCGAGCCTGGCCTTCAAGCTGCGCCGCTTCCTTGACGAGGGCTGGGTGAATCTCGTGGGCGGCTGCTGCGGGACCACGCCGGCCCACATCGCCGCCATCGCCGCGCTGGCCCGCGGGCGGCGGCCGCGGGTGCCGCCCACCGCGCTGGCGCCGGCGGTGAGCGGCGTCGAGGCGCTCGCGCCCACCGACGACAACCGGCCGCTGTTCGTGGGCGAGCGCACCAACGTGATCGGCTCGCGGAAGTTCAAGGACCTCGTGGTGGCCGAGCGCTTCGACGACGCCGCCGAGGTTGGCCGCGCGCAGGTCAAGGCCGGGGCCCAGGTGCTCGACGTGTGCCTGGCCAATCCCGACCGGGACGAGAGCACCGACATGGACCGCTTCATGGGGGAGCTGACCCGGCGGGTCAAGGTCCCGCTGATGATCGACTCCACCGACGCCGCCGTCATCGAGCTGGCGCTGCGCCACTGCCAGGGCAAGGCGATCGTCAACTCGATCAACCTGGAGGACGGCGAGGAGCGCTTCGAGAAGGTGTGCCCCCTGCTCCGCCGCTACGGCGGCGCCGTCGTCGTCGGCTGCATCGACGAGAACAAGCAGCAGGGCATGGCGGTGACGCGCGAGCGGAAGCTGGCAGTCGCCGAGCGCTCGTACCGGCTCTTGACGGAGAAGTACGGGATCCCGGCCCGCGATCTGATCTTCGATCCGCTCGTCTTCCCGGTCGGGACCGGCGACGCGAACTACATCGGCTCGGCGCTGGAGACGATCGAGGGCCTGCGGGCGATCAAGGCGCGCTTCCCCGAGTGCCGGACTATTCTAGGCATCTCCAACGTGTCGTTCGGGCTGCCGCCGGCCGGGCGCGAGGTGCTCAACGGCGTCTTCCTCTACCACTGCGTGAAGGCCGGCCTCGACTACGCGATCCTCAACACCGAGCGGCTGGAGCGCTATCCCTCGATCCCCGAGGGGGAGCGCCGGCTGGCCGAGGATCTCATCTACTGGCGCGGCGACGATCCCGTCGCGGCCTTCGCCGCCCACTTCCGCGACCGCCAGAAGACGCCGGTCGCCAGGAGCACGCTGTCGCTCGACGAGCGGCTGGCGCGCTACATCGTCGAGGGCAGCCGCGACGGGCTGCCGGAGGACCTGGACGCCAAGCTGCGCGAGGCGGCGCCGCTCGCGATCATCAACGGCCCGCTGATGCGGGGCATGGACGAGGTGGGCCGGCTGTTCAACGACAACCAGCTCATCGTGGCCGAGGTGCTCCAGTCGGCGGAGGCGATGAAGGCCGCCGTCGCCCACCTGGAGCCGTTCATGGAGAAGGCCGACAGCGCCACCCGCGCCACGATGGTGCTGGCCACGGTCAAGGGCGACGTCCACGACATCGGCAAGAACCTCGTGGACATCATCCTGTCCAACAACGGCTACCGCATCATCAACCTCGGCATCAAGATCCCCCCCGAGGAGCTCATCGCGGCGTATCGCACCCACAAGCCGGACGCGTTCGGGCTCAGCGGCCTGCTGGTGAAGTCGGCCCAGCAGATGGTCGTCACCGCCCAGGACCTCCGCGTGGCCGGCATCGACATCCCGCTGTTCGTCGGCGGCGCCGCGCTGACACGCAAGTTCACCGCCACCCGCATCGCCGCCGAGTACGGCGGCGTGACGCTCTACGCCAAGGACGCGATGGACGGCCTCGACCTTGCCAACCAGCTCTTCTCGGCGGTCTCGCGCGACGCGCTGATCGAGCGCGTGCGAACCGAACAGGCGGCGCTGGTCGGCGGCGCCACCGAGACGGCAACCGCCCGGCCGGTCCCGACGGCGGCGGCGCGCCCGGCGGCCCTGCCGAGGGTGGAGGTGCCGCTTCCGCCCGATCTCGAGCGCCACATCGTGCGCGACGTGCCGCTGACGCACGTCTACCCGTACCTGAATCTGCAGATGCTGTACGGCAAGCACCTGGGGCTGCGGGGGCCGGTCGTCCGGCTGCTGGCGGAGGGCGACGCGAAGGCCCTGGAGCTGCGCGAGGTCATCGAGACACTGCAGGGCGAGGCGACGCGCGACGGACTGCTGCACGCCCACGGCGTGTATCAGTGGTTCCGGGCGCGGGCCGCCGGCGAGACGCTCACGCTGCTGGCGCCGGACGGTCGGCCGGCCGCCCACTTCACGTTCCCCCGCCAGCCGGACGGCGAACGGCTCTGCCTGACCGACTACGTGCGCGACGATCGCGACGACGCCGTCGCGCTGTTCGTCGTGACGTGCGGCGCCGGCGTGCGCGAGCGGGCCACGGCGTGGAAGGAGCGCGGCGACTACCTGCGCTCGCACGCGCTGCAGGCGCTGGCCATCGAGTGCGCCGAGGCCACCGCCGAGTGGCTGCACGCGCGGCTGCGCACGCTGTGGGGCTTCCCCGACCCGTCCGAGCTGTCCATCGCCGACAAGCTGAAGGCGCACTACCGCGGCGTGCGCGTGTCCTTCGGCTATCCGGCCTGTCCCGAGCTGGCCGACCAGGCCACGCTGTGGCGGCTGCTGCGCCCCGAGGAGATCGGCGTCGCGTTGACCGAGGGCTTCATGATGGATCCCGAGGCGTCGGTCTCCGCGCTGGTCTTCCACCATCCGGCCGCGAAGTACTTCAAAGCCTCCGACTGATGGCCACGCGCGCGCACACCGCGCGTCGCCCGGCCCTGCTGATCGCGCTCGGCATCATCGCGCTGATCGGGACCATCTGGTACGTCGCGCCCAACTTCCTGCACACCATCGAGTTCAACCTCTACGACCAGCACTTCCGATTGCGCGGACCCCGCCCCCCGAACCCGCAGGTCGCCATCGTCACGATCGACGAGGTCAGCCTGGGTGTCGAGGGCCGGTGGCCGTGGTCACGCACGAAGCTCGCCCGGCTCGTCCGGCGTCTGGACGAGGCCGGAGCCGCCTCGATCGCGTTCGACGTGCTCCTGAACGAGCCCGAGGAGTCCGCCGAGCGGACGGTCGTTGAACGACTGCGGCAGCGCCTCGGCGCGCGCGCGCTCGACGCCGGCGTGCGCGCCGAGCTGGAGAAGCTGCTCGCCGAGGCCGATCCCGACGCCGCGCTCGCGGCCGCGATTCGCGACAGCGGCCGCGTCGTGCTCGCCAGCAACTTTCTGTTCAGCGACGGCGTGCCGACCGACACTCCGGAGCGCAAGGGTTCGCCGATGAAGTCCGCGATCGGCGTGCGCCTGGCCACGGATCCGCCGCCGGCCAACCGAGGGCCCGCCTTCACGAACTTCCCCGACCGGGGTGTCTTCCCGCCCCTGCGGGCCCGCCAGGAGACGTTCCCGATTCCGACGCTCTTGGCGGCGGCCACGTCGATCGGCCACGTGAACATGATCCCCGAGTTCGACGGCTCGACGCGCTACGAGGCCCTCATCATCGAATCGCGCGGCTACTACTACCCGAGCCTCGCCATCGAGGCCGTGCGGGTCGCCGCCGGGCTCGATCCCTCGACGCGGACGGTGACGTTCGGCCACTCGGTCACGCTCGGTGACATCGTCATCCCCACCGACGCCCGCAGCCGCGTGCTGATCGACTACGCCGGCCCCGACGGGACGATGCCCCATCTTCCGGCCACCGAGGTGCTGCAGGGCAAGGGTCTCGAGCGCGTCAAGGATCGCGCCGTCTTCATCGGCGCCACGGCGCCGGGCCTGGTCGACGTGCGGGTCACACCCTTTTCCGCGATCCTCCCTGGTGTCGAGAAGCACGCCAACGTGGCGGCGAACCTCCTCGATCGTCGCTTCATCGTCCGGCCATCGTGGTTCGAGTTCGTGGAGGCGGCCACCATCGTGCTGTTCCCCGTGCTGCTGGCCCTCGTGCTGCCCGCCTTGCGCCCCTACGCGAGCATCGCGATGACCGTGGTGATCTGGGCGGGGCTGTTCGCCGCCGGCCACTACGCCTTTCGCCAGGGCCAGTGGATCAATCTCGTCTACCCCTCGCTGGCGCTGCTGCTGACGTTCATCGCCATCACCGTCTATCGCTTCTTCACCGAGGAGCGGCAGCGGCAGTACACGCGGCGGGCGTTCCAGCAGTACGTGAGCCCCGAGGTGGTCGAGCAGATCATG
>JBGPZN010000328.1:0-4301 GCA_041493815.1 Methylomirabilia bacterium | reverse complement strand
GCTTCTGTCTCGAGCGGCGGCTCCCCGACCTCCAGTTCTTCTTCACCATGCGCACCATGGAGGAGGGCCGCCACGCCGAGGCCTCCTGGCTCATGGCCGAGCGCCTGGGCCGCTACTTCTCGCAGCCGCAGAACCCCCCGACGGCCGGCGCTGTGGGTACCCACGGCGTGCGGCGCATGGCGTTCGATCCCGAGACCTCGCTGGAGGGCATCTTCGCCAGTCTCGTGTGCGCCGCGGAAGAGATCCTCATCGACGTGTTCAAGGCCACCGTGCACAAGGCGACCAACCCGGCCGTGCGCCGGCTGATGGAGCTGATCCTGCGTGACGAGGTGCGGCACATCGCCTTCGGCTGGCAATGCCTGGACGCGTGGGCGCCGACCTTCACGCCCGAGACTGTGCGCAACATCGAGGCGGCCGTCACGACGATGATCGAGCAGGTCGAGTTCCGCGGCTACCGCAACCTCTGGCTCGCGATCGAGGGCGGGAGCGCGACGCCGGCCGAGATCGAGGCCGACCGCATCTCGTGCGAGGCGGGACTGGGCGGCAGCACGCCCGAGGACGAGATGGCGGTCTTTCCGGAATTCCTCAAGAAGATCCGCACGCGGATGGCGCCCTATGGCGTGAAGCTGCCACTCTTCGACCACCCGCGGCTGGGAAAGGTGTAGCGCGCGGGTGAAGTTCGTCGGCGACCGGCTCCTCCGCAAGGAGGATCCCCGTCTGGTCCAGGGGCGCGGCCGCTACGTCGGCGACATCACGCTGCCGGGCATACTGCACGCCGCCATCGTCCGCAGCCCGCACGCCCACGCCCGGATCGGCGCCATCGACGCCGCGCGCGCGCTGAAGGCGCCCGGGGTGGCCGGCGTCGTGACGTTCGCCGACCTGGGCGAGGCGACGCGCCCCTTGCCGATCGTGCCCCCGCACGCTGCGCTTCGCGGCAAGAACTTCCACCTCCTCGCCGGCGATCGGGTGCGCTTCGTCGGCGAGGCCGTGGCGGTCGTGGTGGCAGAGAGTCGCTACGCCGCGGAAGACGCGCGTACGCTGATCGACGTCGACTGGGAGCCGCTGCCCTCGGTGCAGGAGCCGCCCGCGCCGGGGCCGGCGCGCGTGCATGACGACATCCCCGACAACCTCGCGGGCCGGGTGACCCTCTCGCGCGGTGATGTCACGGCAGCGCTGAGTGTGGCGCCCCGCCGCGCGAGCGTGACGCTGAGCATCGGTCGGGCCGGCGGCCAGCCGATGGAGACGCGCGGCCTCGTCGCCGAGTACAGCGCGATGGCGGGGCTGCTGACGGTGTGGGCGTCGTCGCAGGTCCCGCACCAGGTGCGGCAATTCATCTGTGACGTGCTGGGGCTCGAGCCACACCGCGTGCGCGTGGTGGCGCCGGACGTCGGCGGTGGTTTCGGCGCCAAGCTGATCGTCTACCCGGAAGACGTGCTGATTCCGTTCCTGGCGCTTCGGTTCGGCCGCCCGGTGCGATGGCTCGAAGATCGCCTCGAGCACATGCTGACGGCGACGCAGGAGCGCACGCAAGTCCACACGGTGGAGGTCGGCTTCGACGACGAGGGCCGGCTGCTGGCGCTGCGGGATCAGTTCGTGCACGACACGGGCGCCTACACGCCGCGTGGCCTGGTGGTGCCGCTGCTGAGCGCCTCGATGCTCGCCGGCCCGTACCGCATCCCCGCTGTCGAAGTGACCTTCGACAGCGTGTACACCAACCGCGTGCCCGTCTCGCCGTACCGCGGCGCCGGCCAGCCGCAGGCCGTGTTCGTCATCGAGCGCGTCATGGACCTGGTCGCCCGCCAGACGGGCCGCGACCGCGCCGCCGTCCGCTTCACCAACCTCGTGCAGCCGGCCGAGATGCCGTACGACGTCGGCCTGCCGAACTATCGCGGCGCCGGCAACGTCGTCTACGACAGCGGTGATTACCCGGCCGTGCTCCGCCGTGCCCTCGAGATGGCGGACTACGAGCGCCTCGCCAAGGAATGCCTGGCCGCCCGCCGGGAGGGTCGCCTGCTCGGCCTCGGTGTCGCATGCTACGTGGAGCTGACCGGCGTGGGCCCTTTCGAGGGCGCGACGATCCGCGCCGACGGGGCAGGCCGCATCACCGTCTTCACCGGTGTGCCGTCGCAGGGGCAAGGGCTCGAGACGACGCTGGCCCAGGTCGCCGCCGACGAGCTCGGCGTCAGCCCGGACGAGGTCACCGTGATCGGCGGCGACACGCTGGGCATCGGACAAGGCGTGGGCACGTTCGCCAGCCGCGCCGCCGTCGTGGGCGGCACCGCCGTCGCTCTCGCCGCGCGCGAATTGCGTGCGAAGGCGGTGCGGCTCGCCGCCCAGGCGCTCGGTGTCGCGGAGGACGAGGTCCAGCAGCACGGCAAGGTCTTCGCAGTGCGCGCGAACCCCGAGCGTCGGATCGAGCTCGGGCGCGTCGCCGCCGTCGCGGCGATGGCCACCGCGTCACACGGCGTGGCACCCGGGCTGGAGGCGACCCATTTCTTCCAGCCGCCAGGCATCGTCTATTCCAGCGGCGCCCACGTCGCGCTCGCCGAGGTCGATCCGGAGACGATGCACGTGCGCCTGCGCGGTTACTGGGTGAGCCACGACAGCGGCCGGCTCATCAACCCCACGATCGTGGAGGGCCAGATCCAGGGGGCCGTCGCGCTCGGCATCGGCAGCGCGCTGTTCGAGGAGATCCGGTACGATGCCGCCGGCCAGCCGCTCTTTGCCAGCTACATGGACTACGCCCTGCCCCGCAGCGACGACATCCCGCGGCTGGAGATCGAGCACCTGGAGACGCCCTCACCGCTGAATCCGCTGGGACTCAAGGGCGTGGGGGAGTCCGGCGCGCTGCCGGTGGCGGCCGTCGTCGCCTCGGCCATCGAGGACGCGCTGTCCGAGCAGGGCGTGCGAGTGGAGCAGGTGCCTCTCACGCCGGCGAGACTACGGTGGCTAGTGTGTCCGGAGTCCGGAGAATAGGAAGATCCGACCGATCGGCAATCCAGGCAGCGTCGAGGAGGTCCGGCCCATGAGACTCGGCAGACTCGCGTGCTTTGTCGCCCTCGCCCTCCAGGTCGCGGCCGGTTCGGCCGCGGCCCAGACGTTCGTGTTCGGCGCCCAGGGTGAGCCGGTGCAGCTCGATCCCGCCGTCATCACCGACGGGATCTCCTCACGGATCACGCGCCAGATCTACGACGGGCTGGTGAAGTACAAGGGTGCCACCACCGAGGTGGAGCCGGCGCTGGCCCAGTCGTGGGAGGTGTCGCCGGACGCCAAGGTGTGGACGTTCGCGCTGCGCCGCAACGTGAAGTTCCACGACGGCACCCCGCTCGACGCCAAGGCGGTGGTGTGGAACTTCGAGCGCTGGTGGAAGAGCACCCACCCGCAGCACGACAACCAGGTCAAGGCCGGACAAACCTTCGAGTACTGGGAGGGGCAGTTCGGCGGCTTCGACGACAAGTCGATCGTGGCCAAGGTGGAGGCCACCGGATCGCACACGGTGCGCGTCACGCTGAAGGAGCCGCAGGCGCCGTTCCTGGCCAACCTGGCCATGTTCGTCTTCGACATCGCGAGCCCGGCCGCCGTGGAGAAGTGGGGCACGGAGTTCGGCAAGCACCCGGTGGGCACCGGAAGCTACAAGTTCGTCGAGTGGAAACCCAACCAGGAAGTGGTGCTGGAGGCGAACTCCGACTACTGGGGTGTGAAGCCCAGGGTCAAGCGCGTGGTCGTCCGCAACATCAAGGACAACTCGCAGCGACTGGGCGCGCTCAAGGCGGGCGAGGTCCACGGCATGGAGGGTCTCAATCCCGACGACGTGGCGGTGGTGAAGCGTGACCCCGGCCTGCAAGTCCTGCTGCGCCCGACCAATACCACCGGCTATATCGCCTTCAACTACAAGGTGAAGGAGTTCCAGGACAAGCGTGTGCGCCAGGCCTTGGCCCACGCCATCAACCGCCAGGGAATCGTCGACGCCCTGTACGGCGGCACCGGCGTGGCCGCGACGCAGTTCCAGCCGCCGCCGCTCTGGGGCTACAACAAGGACCTCAAGGGCTACGAGCACAGCCCGGCCAAGGCCCAGGAACTGCTCAAGCAGGCCGGGCTGCCGACGGGCCTGTCGACCATCACCTGGGACGACGGCAAGAAGGAACCGCTCGTGTTCTGGTACATGTCGCGCTCGCGGCCCTACTTTCCGAATCCCAAGGAGATCGCCGAGGCGATGGCCGTCGACCTCGCCAAGGTGGGCATCAATGTCCAGCTGCAGACCGCCGAGTGGGCCGTGTACCTGGACAAGCGCAAGAACGGGC
>JBGPZN010000247.1:0-5457 GCA_041493815.1 Methylomirabilia bacterium | reverse complement strand
GGATGGAGCCGCCCAGCCCGCTGAACATGGGCGGCGCGCCGAAGTAGGCGCTCGACGCGCGCTTGACCGAGTCGAGCAGCCAGTCGGCCGTGGCCGGCGCGTTCCAGCCGGTGCCCGGCCGCTCCCCGTGCGTGTAGGTGACGCGGGCGCCGTACGGCGGATCGGCCTCCAGCGTCTCCTTGACGCGCCGAACGGCCTGCTCGGCGTCGGCGGTCGGGGGCAGGCGCAGCGAGAGCTTCACCGAGGTCTTCGGCCGCAGCACGTTGCCGGCGTCGACCAGCGCCGGGATGCCGTCCACGCCGGTGACGGCCAGCGCCGGGCGCCAGGTGTTGTTGAGCAGCGCTTCGACCGGATCGTTCGTCACCGGGCGCATGCCCGGCATGAACGGCCAGCGCTTCGTGATCTCCTCGCCGAGCACCGCCGCCACCGCGCGTACTTCGGCCAGTCGGGCGGGCGGGATCTCGACGTGGCACTCGCGCACCAGGATCTCGCCCGTGCGCTCGTCCTCCAGCCGGCCCAGCACGTGGCGCAGGATGCGGAAGCTCGAGGGCACGATGCCGCTGGCGGCACCGGAGTGCACGCCTTCGCTCAGCACCTCCACCGTCAGCGTGCCGCTCGTCACGCCGCGCAGCGACGTCGTCGCCCACAGGTGATCGTAGTCCCCGCAGCCGGAGTCCAGACAGACGACCAGCCCCGGGCGGATGCGATCGGCCAGCTTCTCGACGTAGGCGGGGAGATCGGGGCTGCCGCTCTCCTCGGAGGCCTCGATCAGCACCACGCAGCGCGCGTGGGGGATGCCTTGCGCCTGGAGCGCCTCGATGGCGGTCAGCGCCGAGAACGCGGCGTAGCCGTCGTCGCCGGCGCCGCGGCCGAACAGCCGATCGCCCCGGCGCACGGGGATCCATGGCCCGCCGTCCTCGGCCCAGCCGACCATCTCCGGCTGCTTGTCGCAGTGGCCGTAGAGCAGGACGGTCTCGCCGCCGGCGCCCGGCACCTCCATCAGAATGACCGGCGTGCGCTCGGGCAGGCGAACCACCTCGATACGTAGCCCCTCGATCTTCCGCTGGCGGGCCCAGTCGGTGATGAGGGTGACGGCCCGGTCGAGGTGACCGTGCTCGGCCCACTTGGCGTCGTACATGGGCGACTTGGCCGGGATCCGGATGTAGTCGGTCAGGGCGGGAACGATGTCGGCGTCCCAGGCCCGCTGGACGAAGGCGCGCGTGCGGTCGCGGTCGATGGTCATAGGCCCGACTATACTATCGGCCATGCGACTGCGCCCGCTCGTCCTCGCCGGCGCCCTTCTCGTGATCGGCTGCGCGACGACGGAGGCGCCCTCGCGTCGCGGCGACGCCCTGCGCGAGGTCCTGGGGCCGAGCGTGCAGTTGCGCACCGAGCGGGCGGGCGCCCGACGTTCCGGCTCCGGCGTGGTCGTGGCGTCCGACGCCGCCTCCAGCCGCTCGTGGGTCATCACCACGCGCCACCTCTTCGAGCCGGCGGCGCCGCAGCAGATCTGGGTCACCACGACGGACGGCGGCCGGCGGCTGCACGCCGTCGTGCACACGCTGAGCGCCGAGACGGACCTGGCGATCGTCGAGGTCGAGGGGCGTGCGCTCCCGGCCGCGGTGCTGCGAGATACCGCCCGGCTCGGCGACGAGGTGCGCGTGGTGTCGTTTCCGTGGGGCCGGCGGCTCACGGTCGTGAGCGGCATCGTGAGCCAGATCGCCTCCGAGGAAGGGGAGGTCGCCGTGGAGGGCGCCGTGCGGATGATCGACGCCTCGGTCAGTTACGGCGCCAGCGGCGGCGGCGTCTTCGACGCGGCGACCGGCATGCTGGTTGGGATCGTGGAGAGCTACCGCACCGCTCGCGTGGCGCTGCCCATCCAGCCCGAGAAGGTCCTCGACCTGCCCGTGCCGGGCGAGACGACCGTGGTGGGTGTGCCGATAATCCGCCGCTTCCTCGAGGACGCCGGGGTGCCGCCGAAGTGAGGTCGCGGGCGCCGGAGGCGACGCCCGCGGCCGATCGCGGCGCCCTACTCGACCTCGATCGAGGTGACGAGGTTCTTGCCGTCGCGCTCCTCGAAGGACGCCTTCACGTTGGCGCCTTCCTTGAGGCTGTCGATCGGCAGGCCCTCGGCGATCCAGAGCTTGGTCCCGTCCTGGAGGACGATCACCCGCTCGCCGGGATCGACCGCCTGGATCTTGCCGGCGACGTCGCCCGCCCACGCCGCGGCCACCGAGAACCCGAGCATCAGCGCCAGAGTGATCGCCACAATCGTCCGCATGGGTACTGCCTCCTCGCGAGGGTGCACTGCTCGAGGCACCCGGGATGAACACGCACGGCCGCGTTTCGCTTCCCGGGCCGCCCAGCTAATATTACCCCCATGGTCTACGTCCCGTCCGCCGCGCACTGGGAGGTTCGACCGCCGGCCGCGGTCGGCATGCGCGCTGACACACTGCAAGCCGCGATCGCCTGGCATCGCAGCCACGAGAGCGCGTGGGCGCGCAACTTCCTCACCCCCGACGGGCGGTTCATCGGCGTCGCCGACGAGCCGCCGGACTCCGAGCTGCTCGGGCCCGTCCGGCCGCGGGCGGATCCCAGCGGCCTCGTGATGCGGCGCGGGTACATCGCCGCCGAGTGGGGCGACACGCGGCGGGCCGACATGTCGTTCAGCATTGCCAAGAGCTACCTGGCGGTGCTGGCCGGCCTGGCGGTGCAGCAGCGGCTGATCCGCGATCTCGACGAGCCGGTGGCCGCCACCGCCATCGACGACGCGTTCGCGTCGCCGCAGAACGCGGCGATCACCTGGCGGCACCTGCTGACGCAGACCAGCGAGTGGCAGGGCACGCTGTGGGGCAAGCCCGACTCGATCGACCACAACCGCGACGTGGGCAAGAGCGAGCTGGGCCATGCCGTCAAGGGCCAGCCGCGCCCGATGCGGCCGCCCGGCACGCTGTGGGAGTACAACGACGTGCGCGTCAACCGGCTCAGCCTCTCGCTGCTGCAGCGCTTCCGCCGCGGGCTGGCCGACGTGCTGCGCGAGGCGGTGATGGACCCGATCGGCGCCGCACCCGACTGGGAGTGGCATCCGTACCGCAACTCGTGGATCGATCTCGACGGGCGGCGAATGCCCTCGGTGCCCGGCGGCTCGCACTGGGGCGGCGGGCTGTGGATGTCCACCCGCGACCACGCGCGATTCGGATTGCTGATCCACCGGCGCGGGGAGTGGGACCGACGGCGGCTGCTGGAGGCGTCGTGGATCGACGAGATGCTGCGGCCGGGCCCGCTCCATCCCCAGTACGGGCTGCTGTGGTGGCTCAACACCGGGCGCGCCCAGATGCCGAGCGCGCCGGAATCGTGCTACGCCGCGCGCGGGGCCGGCAGCAACGTCATCTGGATCGATCCCGAGCACGACCTGGTCGTGGTCGTCCGCTGGATCGACAAGGCGAGCCTCGACGGTTTCCTGAAGCTGGTGCTGGAGAGCGTGACGGGCTAGCGCCGCGCCCCTCGGCGCGCGCGCACGGCCGCCGCCAGCTCCTGCAGGACCGGCACCGACGCGTCCCATCCCATGCAGGCGTCGGTGATGCTCTGGCCGTACACCAGCCGGGTGGGATCGCTCAGCTCCTGGCGGCCGTCGATCAGGAAGCTCTCCATCATCATGCCGATGATGCCCGCCTCGCCCTGGGCGATCTGGGCGGCGACCTCGCGCACGACGATCGGCTGGCGGCGATGGTCCTTCTCGCTGTTGCCGTGGCTGGCGTCGACCATCACGCGCGGTGGCAGGCCGGCGTCGCCGAGCGCGCTCAGCGTCTTGCGCACGCTGATCGCGTCGTAGTTGGGCCCGGCGGCGCCGCCGCGCAGGATGACGTGGCAATCGGGGTTGCCCGCCGTGGACACGATACCGGCCAGCCCCTGCTCGGTGACGCCGATGAAGCGATGCGGATGGGCGGCGGCCCGGACCGCGTCGATGGCGATCTGCACGCCGCCGTCGGTGCCGTTCTTGAAGCCGACCGGCATCGAGCAGGCGGAGGCCAGCTCGCGGTGGACCTGGCTCTCGGTCGTCCGCGCGCCGATCGCGCCCCACGTCACCAGGTCGGAGGTGAACTGCGGCGTGATGGGGTCCAGGAACTCGCAGCCGGCCGGCAGCCCCAGCTCGGCCAGGTCGAGCAGCAGGCGCCGGCCCACCCGCAGCCCCTCGTTGATGGCGAACGAGCCGTCGAGGTTGGGATCGTTGATGAGGCCCTTCCAGCCCACGGTGGTGCGCGGCTTCTCGAAGTACACGCGCATGACGATGCGGAGGTCGCCGGCGAGCTCCTCGGCCAGGCGGCGCAGCCGCTGCGCGTAGTCGACGGCGGCGCCCGGATCGTGGATCGAGCACGGCCCGACGATCACGACCAGCCGATCGTCCTCGGCGCGGAGGATGCGCGCGACCTCCTCGCGACCCCGGCTCACCGTGATCGCCGCGGCGTCGCTCAGCGGCAGCTCCTCCAGGAGGATGGCGGGGGGCAGCAGCGGGCGGATGCTCTCGACGCGGAGATCGCGGGTCCGAAGCGGCATGCCGGACATTCTAAACCCGGCGCGTAGAATCCTGTCAGGCCGGTCACCAGGCGGTCCGGCCCGGGGGGCAGGGATGGATCAAAGCAGGCAGCAGCGACGGGCTCTCATGCGGACGTCGCTTCCCGCCAACCTCCTCGGCGCGTTGCTCGCCTTCGGCTACTTTCAGTTCATCGACCCCAGAGCCGTCGCCCTGGCGCGGCGGCCCTCGGCCGGCCAGCTCCTCTTCTTCGTCGTGGGCACCACGGTGCTGATCGCCGCCGGCTATTGGCTCGGCCACTGGTCGACCCGACCCCTGTCGAAGGGGCCGCCGGCGCCCGGCCCCGGCGGAGACGAGGCCCGCCGTCTCGCCGTGCAGCTGCCGTGGGTAATGGCCGGCATCACGCTGCTGGGCTGGGTGATGGCCGGCCTCATCTGGGGCGTGCTCTGGCACCTGATGAGCGGAACCTTCGAGCCCCAGCACTCGGTGCGCATGATCTTCGGCATCACGTTTGTCGCCGGCTCGGCCGCGACTGCGTACGTCTTCTTCGCCACCGAGCAGCAGTGGCGCCGGCGGCTGCCGGACTTCTTCCCCGACGGCGGCCTGACCGAGGTCGACGGCGTCCCGCGGCTGCCGGTGCGCGCGCGGCTGCTGGTGATGTTCGTGCTGGTCAGCGTGATCCCCGTCGCGGTGCTCGGCATGCTGGCCTGGAACCGGGCGCGCGAGGCGCTGGCGGCGCCGCCGTGGATCGCCGACGTCATCGTGCGCAACATGCTGGTCAGCGTCGTCTTCCTGGGAGTGGTCGCCATCGTCGTCTCGGTCGTGCTGGCGCTGTACGTCTCCCGCAGCGTGGCCGAGCCCCTGGCCACGCTGGAATCGGCGATGGTCGCCGTCGAGCGCGGGCGGCTCGACACGCGCAGTCCGGT
>JBGPZN010000544.1:0-2529 GCA_041493815.1 Methylomirabilia bacterium | reverse complement strand
CGGCCGGTCGCCAGCCGCCTTGCCACCTGGGACGAGGTGCGCCGGCTCGTGTCGGTGATGGGCGAGATGAACGCCGGCATCTTCGAGCTGGCCGGCGAGGCGGTCGGCCGCGAGCTGAACGATCCCGCCGCGTTCCGCGACTACCACGTGCGCCTGCGCGATCTCGCCGTCGAGACCGGACGCCCGGTGACGTGGGGGATGTTCAGCCGGCTGGAGGCGCGCGAGGTGTGGCGCCACTACATGGCGCTGCTCGACGAGACGGCCGCGGCCGGCGGGCGGATGTTCGCCCAGGTCCACAGCCGCGGCCTGAACGTGTTGCTGTCGTTCAAGAGCCAGCTCCCGTTCGACAACCTGCCCGCCTGGAAGCCGTTTCGGGCGCTCCCCCTGGCTGAGCAGCGCGCCCGGCTGCGCGATCCGGACACGAAGCGCCGGCTGGTCGAGGGCGCCCACGAGCAGCCCGACCGCCAGGCGCTCGGCACCGAGGCGCGGCCCTTCCCCTACGAGTGGATCTTCGTCTACGACACGGTCGCGGGGCCGCACCGCACGGTGGCCGACATCGCCCGCGAGCGGGGCGTCGATCCGGCCGAGGCCATGATCGACCTCGCGCTGGAGAAGGACCTCGATCGCTTCTTCGTGCACCCGGTCGCCAACGAGATGCAGGACGACGTGCTGGAGATGATGCGCAACCCCCGCGCGGTCGTCACGTTCTCCGATTCCGGTGCGCACGTCTCGCAGATCATCGACTCCTCGCTGCAGACGCACCTGCTCAGCCACTGGGTGCGCGACAAGCAGGTGTTCACGCTCGAGCAGGCCGTGCGCATGCTCACGCTGGTGCCGGCCAGCCAGTGGGGCTTCGCCGACCGCGGCCTGGTGCGCGAGGGCCTGGTGGCCGACCTGCTCGTGTTCGATCCGGAGACGATCGCCCCCGAGATGCCGGAGGTGGTCAACGATCTGCCCGCCGGCGCCCGGCGCCTCGTCCAGCGGGCGCGCGGCATCGCCGCGACCGTCGTCAACGGCGAGATCGTCCTGCGCGACGGCAAGCACACCGGCGCGCTCCCCGGCCGGCTGCTGCGCGGGCCATTCGCCCGCCGCTCGGCGGTGTGAGCCGCCCGATCAAGCTCGCGGTCGAGTTCCCCAGCGTGTCGTATCGCGAGGGCCCCGAGGGCGTGCGCCGATTCGCGCGGACCATCGAGCAGATCGGCTACGACCACATCGACGTGTTCGACCATGTCGTCATGGGCCACCCGATGGACGGCCGCGCGCCCGGGCCGTACAACGCCCAGATGCCGATCCTGGAAGCCCTGATGCTGCTGTCGCACCTCGCCGCCGTCACCACGCGCGTCACGCTCGGCACCGAGGTGCTGGTGCTGCCGCAGCGCCAGCCCGCGCTCGTGGCCAAGCAGGTGAGCACACTCGACACGCTGTCGGGCGGGCGCGTGCGGCTGGGCGTCGGCGTGGGCTGGCAGGAGTCGGAGTACGAGGCGCTCGGCGAAGACTTCCACACGCGCGGCGCTCGGATGGACGAGGCCATCGCGCTGCTGCGCACCTACTGGACCGAGGCGCAGGTGACCTCGGCCGGGAAGCACTATCCGACGACGCTGATGGCGATGGAGCCCAAGCCGCCGCAGGGCCGGCGCCTGCCGATCTGGATCGGCGGCAACTCGGAGGCCGCGCTGCGTCGCGTAGGACGCCCCGGTGACGGCTGGCTGGCCAGCCGCGTCACCGACGCCGCCGACGCGCGCACATCGATCGAGGCGATCCGCCGCCACGCGGTCGAGGCCGGGCGCGATCCCGCCGCCATCGGGCTGCAGAGCATGGTGGCTCCGCCGCCGCGCGACGCCGAGGGCAAACGCTTCTACGCCGAGCCCGACCGCGTCGTGGCCCGGGTGGCGACGCTCAAGGCCATGGGATTTTCGTGGGTCGCGCTGAACGCCACCGCGATCTTCCAGGCCGGCGCCCGGTCGATCGACGCCATGCTCGACGCGCTCGGCGCGCTCCACGGCCGCATTCGCGCCGAGGTGGGCTGAGCTACCGCCGCCGGGTCGTGTCTCAGTTTGAATCCTGGGAGGCTGTCATGTACGTGACGCCGCGGTTCAAGGAAGAGGACCTGCCCGTGCTGCACGACGCCATCCGGCAGAGCGGGCTCGCCACCCTGGTGACGCTCGGCGCCGATGGGATAGAAGCGAGCCACGTGCCGATGCTGCTGGATCCGGCGCCCGCGCCGTTCGGCACGCTGCACGGTCACGTCGCACGGAGCAATCCGCAGTGGCAGCGCGCGGCGGCGGATGGCCACGCGCTCGCAATCTTCCTGGGTCCCGACGCCTACATCAGCCCGTCGTGGTACGCGACCAAGCGGGAGACCGGGAAGGTGGTGCCGACGTGGGACTACGTCGCCATTCACGTCTACGGCCCGGTGCGATTCTTCGACGACGCGAATCGCTTGCTCGCCCACGTCACGAAGCTGACCGAGCGTCAGGAGTCGCACCGCGCGGCGCCATGGGCGGTGACCGACGCGCCGGAGGACTACAT
>JBGPZN010000387.1:0-3766 GCA_041493815.1 Methylomirabilia bacterium | reverse complement strand
GCCGGTGCTGGGCCCCAGCCCCGCGGGGATCGTCAGCCCGGGGATGCCGGCGTTGCTGCCGGGATCAGTGTTGCGGATGAAGAGCAGGAACGTCGGCAGGCTGCTCGCGTCCGGGCCCTGCACGGCGGCGACGTGCGGCGTGGTCGGCGCCAGCAGCGCGTCGATGCCGTTCTTCTGGAACGTGTCGGCCAAGAGCCGGGAGAGCGCCGGGCGCGCCTGCTCCATGGCCGCCTTGTAGATGGGCGCGGCGTCCACCACGCCGTTGGGCGCGGGCAGCTTGCGGGGGATGACGAGCCCATCGTAGGTGCCCTTCACGTCCTTGCTGGCGATCAACTGGGCGACCTGCTCGACGCTCTTGCCCGTCTGATACTTCGCGAGATACGCCGTGAGATCGTCGTAGGCTTCGTAGAGCGCCACCGGGAAGCTCGCCGCGTCGTTGAGCTTCTGCAGCTCGGGCATGTCGACCTCGACGATCGTTGCGCCCGCCTGCTTCAGCTTCGCCAGCGCGGCCTCCATCACCGCCGTCGTGTCGGCGTCGAGATCCTTGAAGTAGTAGCCGCGATAGACGCCGAGCTTCACGCCGCCCAGCGCGGCGGGCGCCACCAGCCGGCGGCCAGTGATGACGGAGTCGATCAGCGCCACGTCGGCCACCGTCTGCGCCATCGGCCCCACCGTGTCGCGCGAGTGCGAGATCGGGGTCACGCCCTCCTGGCTGTAGCGCAAGAGCGTCGGTCGCAGACCCGCCGCGCCGGTCAGTGCGGCCGGGATGCGCACCGAGCCGCCGGTGTCGCTGCCCAGCCCGCCGGGGGCCAGCCGCGCGCCGATGGCCGCGCCGGTGCCGCTGGAGCTGCCGCCGGCGATGCGCGTGCGGTCGTACGGATTGCGGGTGCCGATCGGCTGGGCCGTGAAGAAGCCCTCGTTGTAGCCGGAGATGCCGAAGGCCAGCTCGTGCATGTTGGTCTTGCCGAGGATCACGGCGCCGGCGTCCACCAGCTTCTGCACGGTCGGCGCGTGATCCTTGGGGACGAACTCGCGCAGGGCCGGAGTGCCGGCCGTGTTCGGCAGCCCCGCCACGTGGGTGTTGTCCTTCACGACCAGCGGTACGCCGTGCAACGGACCCCGCCCGCGACCGGCGGCGAGCTCGGCGTCCGCCCGCTGGGCGGTGGCCATCGCGCCGGCCCGATCCAGCGTGATGTACGCGTTGAGGGCCGCGTTCGCCTCCGCGGGGGCGAGGTACGCCTGGGTCAGCTCGGCGCTGGTGACCTTCTTGTCGCGGATGAGCTGGGCGGCCTCGACGACGCTGAGCTGGGTGAGGTCGGCGGGGCGCTCGACGTGGGTGGTGGCGCACCCGGCGCCGACGACGGTGAGCGCAAGGACGGCGGCGGCGGAGCGGGCGTTCATGTCGGTCTCCTCGTTTGACGGCAACGGCCGGTATTCTGGCGCACCGGCCGGCGCTTGGGAAGCCCGCCGCGAGATCTCACGCGCCCCGATTTCACATCCGTCCACGGTCGGGGTCTCACCGTACGCAGGACCACTTCGCCGGGGAGGCAACCATGAGCGATAAGTCCACGCTGGTGCGGGAAGCTCACGAGGCGTTCGCCGAGCTCGAGCAGGCGATCGACGGTCTGCCCGAGGAGTCGATGGGCCAGGTGTGGCTGGGCACCTGGGGGGTGCGCGAGATCCTGATCCACGTCTCGGGCTGGCACCGGGCAATGATCCCGACCCTCGCCAGCATCGGACGGGGCGAGCCGTTGCCGTACGCGCCGGGAACCTACGACGACTTCGACGCGTGGAACGCCCGGTTCGTCGCGGACAAGGCCGGGGTCAAGGTCGCGGACGTCCTCGCCGAGCTCCACGCCTCACACCGCGACTTCGTGGCGGCCGCCAGTGCCGTCCCCGAACCGCACTTCGCCGAGGGCGGCGCCGCGCTCGGCCCGTTCGACGGCGCCGGCGCCGGCCACTATCGCGAGCACGCCGCCCAGATCCGCGAGTGGCGCCGGTCGGCGACGCGCTAGCGGAGCAGCGAACGCGCGTTACGGCCCCTCGTCCCGCGGCGAGGGGATCGTGCGCGCGGGGAACTCGCGGTAGGCGTAGCGGGCCAGCACGTCCTCGCGCAGCTCGATGCCGAGACCCGGCCCGGTGGGTACGGCGAGATATCCCTGCTCGACGCGGAACGGCGTCACCGCGACCTCGGCGGCGCGGGCGTCGAAGTTCACGAAGTACTCGGTGATCAGGAAGTTGGGGATCGCCGCCGACACGTGCAGGGTGGCGGCGAGGCCGACGGTGGTGCTGTTGTAGTTGTGGGGCGACACGACCACGTGGTACGCCTCGGCCATCGCCGCGATCGCCCGCAGCTCCTCGATGCCGCCGACGTTGCAGACATCAGGATTGATGATGTCCGCCGCGCGGCGCTCGAAGACCTCGCGAAACTCGAAGCGGGTGTACAGCTCCTCGCCGGTGACGATCGGGATCCGGATCTCGCGCCGGCACTCGGCCAGGGCGGCGATGTCGCGGGCCGACACCGGCTCCTCGTACCAGAACGGGTCGAACGGCTCGAGCAGGCGCGCGATCCGGACGGCGTGCATGGGCGCCAGCCGCCGGTGGACCTCGATCAGCAGATCGATCTTCGGCCCCACCGCCTCCCGCACCGCGCGGACCGTCTCGACGACCTGCTCCTCGGCCTCGCGCGAGATGTGCGTGCGCCAGGGGCCGGGGAACGGATCGAATTTCAGCGCGGTGAAGCCGCGGGCGACGGTCTCCTTGGCCTTGGCGGCGTAGGCCGCCGGCGTCTTGGCGCCGGAGTACCAGCCGTTGGCGTACACGCGGATGCGCTCGCGGCAGGGCCCGCCGAGCAGGCTCACGACGGGCACGCCCAGTCGCTTGCCGGCCAGGTCCCACAGCGCCTGCTCGATCCCGCTCACCGCGCTCCAGAAGTCCATCGCTCCGCGCTTGGCCGCGAAGTCGTGATAGGCCCAGTGCGTGAAGTGACGGATGTGTCCGGCGTCGCGACCGATCAGGTAGCGGGCGAGCTGGCCCACGTGGGCGGCGATCGACTGGTCGCGATCGGCCTGGGTGTAGCACTCGCCCCAGCCGTGCAAACCGTCGGAGGTCTCGACCTTGACGAACAGCCAGTTCTTCCCGTATCCCGGATCGACGATGAACGGCGTGACGGCCGTGATCTTCATGAGCCGACCTCCCGAGAGTTGACCTGCTGTGGGGCCCGAGACTACGAGCTTCGGCGGCCGATGTCGAGCGGCGCCGCCCTGGACGGGATATGCTGAGTCACCGACGAGTCAGGAGAATGCCATGCACGAGGCTGTGGAATCGGTTCTGCGGGTCGAGCTGAAGCACGAGCATCTCGCGTGAGCGGCCCCGGCGCGCTGTCGAGCATCCTCGAGACCGCGCAGGCCGAGCGCCTGGCCACGGGGTTCGTCTTCACCGAGGGCCCGCTGTGGCATCCCGACGGCTTCTACTACTTCGTCGACATCCGGCAGAGTCGGCTGCACCGTCTCACCCCCGGCAAGCCCGTCGAGCTGGTGCGCGACCACACCGGCGAGGGCAACGGGACGACGTTCGATCTGCAGGGCGATTGGTCATCTGCGAGGGCGGCAACCGCCGCGTCACCCGCTGGTCGGCCGACGGCCGCAGCGAGGTACTGATGGACCGCTGGGAAGGCAAACGGCTCAACCGGCCCAACGACGTCGTCTGCCGCTCGGACGGGAGCATCTGGTTCACCGATCCTGGCCTGCGGGTGCCGCTGGCCGAG
>JBGPZN010000303.1:0-4565 GCA_041493815.1 Methylomirabilia bacterium | reverse complement strand
GCGGCACTCGCTACAACAATCACACTGTTGCTACTGGCGCTGTTCGGTAGTGCGCACGCCCAGCTCTACCGCTGGACCGACCCCGCCGGGACCGTCTACTACACCACCGACCTCGCCACCATCCCGCCGGCGTATCGCGACAGCGCCCGCGACATCGGCGCCCCCACGCCGGGACCGCCGCCACCGGCCTCGCCGCCGGCGGCGGCCGGCGTCTCGATCCCGTACACCGGCGGCCCGCTCGTCGTGAGCGCGTTGCTCAACGGCACCCCGCTGCGGCTGATCGTCGACACCGGCGCCGATCGCACGCTGATCTCGCCGGCGGCCATGGCCCGCGCCGGCTTCGACGTCACCCAGGGCACCGCGGTGCAGATTCGCGGCGTGACCGGCGACGCCGTCGCCGTGCTCGTCTCGGTGCCGCGGCTGGACCTGGCGGGCACGCGCGTGGGCCCCGTCGCCGTCGTCGTGCACGCGCTGGCCGGCCAGAGCGTGGACGGGCTGCTCGGCCGCGACGTGCTGGACGCCTTCACGGTGACGATGGACGCGGCCTCGCAGCGCGCCATCCTGGTTCCTCGCTAAGTCCTCGGGCGCCCGGGCTCGGGCAGGACGGGTGCCTTCAATCCGGGCGCCGTTCCCGATAGTGCTCATCCCTTGAAGGTCTTTCCGGGGCCCCCGTCGACGCCAACCCGCATGAACACGGGCAAATCCGGGCTCGCTCGTCCCGGCATCGTTGTTGCTATTCTTCCGGGCGCGCGCCGGCGGTGCCCGGAGCGACGCCAGAGGAAAGGGGCCACACATGCAGTCGACGTCAGCGCCGTGGACGCTGATCCTGGCCGGAGGGGACGGCACGCGCCTCAGCGCCCTGACCCGCCGGATCACGGGCGATCCGCGTCCCAAACAGTTCTGTCCCCTGCTGGACGGTGGCGAGACTCTACTGGACCGGACCCGCCGGCGCGTCGACCTGCTGAGCCGCAACGACCACCAGGTCGTCGTCGTCACCCGCACCCACGAGCCATACTACCGGCCGCTGATGACCGACCTGGCGCCCGGTCGCCTCGTCGTCCAGGCGCGGAACCGCGGCACGGCGCCCGGCCTGCTGTACCCGCTGCTCCGCATCGCCGAGCTGGCCGGCGACGTGCCGCTGGCCGTCTTTCCCTCCGATCACTTCGTGGACGACGATCTCGCGTTCATGAGCACGGTGTCGGGGGCGCTCGCCGCCGCTTCCCAGCGCCCCGGCCTGGTGGTCCTGCTCGGCATCGAGGCGGCGACGCCCGAGACCGAGTACGGCTGGATCGAGCCGGGCGTGCTCCCGCTGCCGATCGAGGGCGAGCCCGTATTCCCCATCCGCCGCTTCTGGGAGAAGCCCGCCCTCGACCTGGCCGGCGCGCTGTTCTCCCGCGGCTGTCTGTGGAACAGCTTCGTGATGGTCGGCCGGGTGGCGGCATTCCTCGACCTGATCGCGGCGGGCGTGCCGCGGCTGCTGCGGGCGTTCGAGCCGATCCGTCGCGCGCTCGGCTCGCGGCGCGAGGCCCCCGTCGCTGAGCGGGTCTACGCCACGCTGCCGGAGGTGAACTTCTCCGAGCGGGTGCTGGTGCCGGCCGCCGACCACCTGGGCGTGGTGCGGGTCAAGGGCGTGGAGTGGAGCGACTGGGGCAACGCCGATCGCGTGTTCACCACGATCCGCCGCAGCGGCTTGCGCCCGCCCTGGCTCGAACGTCTCGTTCCGGCCGCGGGCTAGCGAAAGGACGGAGGTTCCCGCACGGCAGGGCTCGCCCGGGCCACGGGTGTGATATAGCTCGTGGCTGGCATCGAAGGCGCGAGTCCTGAGTCGAGGGGAGTCCGGGCGCGTGGACACGTTCAAGGACAAGGTCGCGGTCGTCACCGGGGGCGGCAGCGGCATCGGCCGGGCGCTGGCGCTGGCGCTCGCTCGCGAGGGCGCGCGGGTCGTCGTCGCCGATCTGGACGAGGCGGCGATGGAGGCCGTCGCCCGCGAGGCGCGCGAGCACGGCGCCAAGGCCCTCACCGTTCGCACCGACGTCACCGAGCTGGGCCAGGTGCAGGCGCTGGCCGATCGCGCGTGGGACGCCTTCGGCGGCGTGCACGTGCTCTGCAACAACGCCGGCGTGGCGGCCTGGGGCGGGCTCGAGAAGGCCACGCATCGCGACTGGCAGTGGGTGCTCGGCGTGAACCTCTGGGGCGTGATCCACGGCATCGAGGCGTTCGTGCCGCGCATGATCGCCGGCGGCCAGCCCGGCCACATCGTCAACACGGCCTCGATGGCCGGACTCATCGCCAGCCAGGGCCTCGGCGTCTACAACACCTCGAAGTACGCGGTGGTCGGATTGTCGGAGACGCTCGCCAAGGACCTCAAGCCCTACAGCATCGGCGTGTCGGTCCTGTGCCCGATGGGCGTGCAGACGCGGATCCTCGAGTCCGAGCGCAGCCGGCCGGTCACGCTCCGGAACGAGTCGGGTCCGGGCGAGCGAGCCGTCGAGCTGATCGGCCGCTATCTCGCGCCGGAGAGCGTCGCCGCCATGGTGCTCGACGCCATCCGGGGGGGCGAGCTGTACGTGATCACCCACGACGAGGGGCTCGAGCCACTGCGGCGCCGCTTCGAACGGATGCAGGAGTCGGTCGTCAAGCGCCGGAAGGCGTAGCCGCGTCCTGACCGCGCCCGATCCGGCCGCCGTCCGCTGGGCCCGCGAGCCCGACGAGCTCACGCGTGTCGTGCGCGAGCTGAGCGCCGTCCCCGAGCTGGCGCTCGACACCGAGGGCGACAGCCTGCACCACTATCCCGAGCGGCTGTCCCTGATCCAGCTCGGGTTGCCCGACGGCCGGGTCTGGCTGGTGGATCCGCTCGTCCTCACCGATCTCACGCCGCTGGCGCCGCTGTTCGCCGATCCGGCGCGGACGCTGGTGCTGCACGCCGGCGACAACGACCTCGTGCATCTCAAGCGCCGCTACGGCCTGGCCTTCACCACCGTGTTCGATTCGGCGATCGCCGGGCGCTTTCTCGGCGGCCGCGCGCTGGGGCTCGACGTCCTGCTCGAGACCTACCTCGGTGTCACGCTGCCGCCGTCGCGCCAGAAGGACGACTGGTCGGAGCGGCCGCTGAGCCCGTCCCAGCTCGCCTACGCGGCGGCCGACGTGCTGCACCTCTTCGCGCTCAAGGCGCGCCTGCTCGAGGAGCTCGAGCGGGTCGGCCGCCGGGCGTGGGTCGAGGAGGAATGCCTCGCGCTGGCTGCCCAGCCGGCGCCCGAGCGCCCCGTCGATCCCGACCCCTGGCTCGGCGTCAAGGGCGCGCGCGATCTGCCCGCGCGGGGCATGGCCGTCCTGCGCGAGCTGTGGGCGCTGCGCGAGGAGCTCGCGCGCGCGGCCGACCGGCCGCCGTTCAAGATCCTCAACGAGGAGACGCTGCTCAAGGTGGCGCAGGCGATGCCGCGCGACCCCGTGGCGCTCGGCGCCATCAGCGGCGTCACGCCGCGCGTGCTCGGGCGCTGGGGTCACTTGATCGCGGAGGCGATCGAGCGTGCGATGGCGCTGGACGAGAGCCAGTTGCCCGTGCTGCCGCGCCACAGGCGGCCGACGATCTCGGGCGGGACGAGCCGCCGGATCGAGAAGCTCCGTCGCTGGCGCGCCGGCGCCACCGAGCCGGCGGGACTGGAGGCGGGCGTGCTCCTGCCCAACCGGCTCATCACGCTGGTCGCGGAGGCGGCGCCGCACACGCTCGACGAGCTCGCCCGCGTGGAGGGCGTGCGCCGCTGGCGCGTGGAGAGCTTCGGCGAGGCGTTGCTTGCCGCGCTGGCCGCGCCGTGAGAGGGTGCGAGACGACGCCATGACCGAGTCGTGGTCCGCCAACCTCATCGACGACGACGCCGGTCTGACGCGCATCCTGCGTGAGGCGCGCACGGTGGGCGTGCTGGGCGCCAAGGCCCAGCCGGCGGAGCCGGCGCACTACGTCCCGGCCTATCTCACCCAACATGGCTATCGCGTCCTGCCGGTGAATCCGACGCTCGCCGGAAGGAAGATACTCGGCGAGCCGGTGGTCGCGACGCTGGCCGACTTGCCGGGACCGGTGGACGTGATCGACGTGTTCCGCCGACCCGAATACTTGCCCGGCCACGCCGCCGAGATCCTCGCGCTGCCGTGGCGGCCGGCCGTGGTCTGGTTCCAGCTCGGCATCCGCAACGACGCGGCCGCCGAGCGTCTCGCCCGCGCCGGCATCCGCGTCGTGCAGGATCGCTGCATGATGCCCGAACATCGCCGACTGTTCCGCGCTCAGATGCCCAGGTAGGCCTTCTTCACGCCTTCGTCCTGCAGGAGCTCGCGCGCGTTGCCCTGCATCACCACGAGGCCCGTCTCCAGCACGTAGCCGTAGCGGGCCAGCGTGAGCGCCAGCAGGGCGTTCTGCTCCACCAGGATGATGGACACGTCCTGGGCGTTGATCTGCCGGATGATCTTGCCGATCTCCGCCGTCATGATGGGCGACAGGCCCATGGAGGGCTCGTCCAGCAGGAGCAGCCGGGGGCGGTTCATCAGGGCCCGGGCGATGGCCAGCATCTGCTGCT
>JBGPZN010000336.1:0-4176 GCA_041493815.1 Methylomirabilia bacterium | reverse complement strand
GCGTGCCCGGAACGGCAGGCGTGGACAATCAACCACTTACCCGTTGCGCGCTGCGACACTGCGCCAATCTGCCCGTCCCGAGCGTCAGTCGCGTGACAAGGCCCGTGGCGCCGGGCTATGATCCCGGGACAGTCTGCGGCAGTGGTCGGAGGAGCGGGATGGACGACTTCTATCGGATCAAGCGCCTGCCTCCCTACGTCTTCGCGATCGTCAATGACCTCAAGACGAAAGCGCGGGCCAAAGGCGAGGACGTGATCGACCTCGGCATGGGCAATCCGGACATGCCCACGCCCAAGCACATCGTCGACAAGCTCGTCGAGGCCGCCAAGAATCCAAAGAACCACCGCTACTCGGCCTCCCGCGGCATCACGCGGCTGCGGACGGCGATGGCGAAGTGGTACCGCGATCGCTACCACGTCGAGCTGGACCCGAACTCCGAGGTCATCGCCACGCTCGGCGCCAAGGAAGGCATGGCGCACCTGGCGCTGGCGGTGCTGCAGCCGGGCGACGGCGCCCTCGTGCCGAACCCGACCTATCCGATTCATTCGTACTCGGTCGTCATCGCGGACGGCGACCTGCGATCGGTTCCGCTGACACCCGATGGAGACTTCTTCGGGCGGCTGCAGGAGACGGCGAAGCTCGCCTGGCCGAAGGCCAAGCTGCTCATCCTCTCGTTCCCGCACAACCCGACCACCATGTGCGTCGAGCGCGACTTCTTCGTCAAGGTGGTGGAGTTCGCGCGCGAGCACCGGCTGATGGTCGTGCACGACTTCGCCTATGCCGACTTCACGTTCGACGGCTACCGGCCGCCCTCGTTCCTGGAGGTGCCGGGCGCCAAGGACGTCGGCGTCGAGATCTTCTCGACCTCGAAGTCGTACAACATGGCCGGCTGGCGGCTGGGCTTCGTGTGCGGCAACGCGAGAATGGTCAACGCGCTGGCACGCATCAAGTCCTACCTCGACTACGGCGCCTTCCAGCCGATCCAGATCGCCGGCATCGTGGCGCTGGAGCACGACCAGAAGTGCGTGGCCGAGATCGTCGAGGTCCACCGCAAGCGGCGCGACGTCCTCGTCGACGGCCTCAACAAGCTCGGCTGGAGCGTGGCCAAGCCCAAGGGCACGATGTTCGTCTGGGCGCCCATCCCCGAGAGCTTCCGCAAGCTGGGCTCGCTGGAGTTCTCCAAGCTGCTCATCCAGGAGGCCCGGGTGGCGGTGTCGCCCGGCATCGGCTTCGGCGAGTACGGCGAGGGCTACGTGCGTTTCGCGCTGGTGGAGAACGAGCAGCGCATCCGGCAGGCGCTGCGCGGCCTCAAGCACCTGGGCCGCTGACGCCGGCCCGAGCAGACATCGTCCCGTGCCGCCCGTGAGCGACGTTCGCATCGGCCTGCTGGGGCTCGGCACCGTCGGCGCCGGCGTCGTCAAGATCCTCCAGACCCGGCGCGCGATGCTGCAGGAGCGGGCCGGGGCCGGCCTGACGCTGGCCGCCATCGCCGACACCGACCTCACCCGCCCGCGCGAGGGCCTCGACATCCGCACGCTGCCCATGGTCGGAGACGCCGCCCGCGTCCTCGACGATCCGTCGATCCACGTCGTGGTCGAGCTGGTCGGCGGGCTGGAGCCGGCCCGCACCTTCATCCTGCGCGCGCTGGCCGCCGGCAAGCACGTGGTCACCGCCAACAAGGCGCTGCTCGCCCATCACGGCGCCGAGCTGTACGACGAGGCCCGCCGCCGCGGCGTGGCCCTGGCGTTCGAGGCGGCGGTGGCCGGCGGCATCCCGCTGATCCGCGCGGTGAAGGACGGCCTCGTGGCCAACCGGGTGCTCTCGCTGGCCGGCATCGTGAACGGGACGTGCAACTACATCCTGTCCAAGATGACCGATGAGGCGCTCGACTTCTCGCTGGTGCTCAAGGAGGCCCAGGCCCAGGGCTACGCCGAGGCCGACCCCACGCTCGACGTCGAGGGCATGGACTCGGCCCACAAGCTGCAGATCCTCGTCGCGCTGGCCTTCCGGACGTTCATCGACCTCAAGCACATCCACACCGAGGGCATCACGCGGGTCACCGCGCAGGACATCGACTACGCGCGCGAGCTGGGCTATCGCATCAAGCTGCTCGCCATCGCGAAAGCGACCGGCGGCGGGGTCGAGGTGCGCGTGCACCCGACCATGATTCCGGCCGCCTCGCCGCTGGCCGCCGTCGCCGGCGTGTTCAACGCGATCTTCCTCACCGGCGACGCCGTCGGCGACCTCATGTTCTACGGCCGGGGCGCCGGCCAGATGCCGACCGCCTCGGCGGTGTGGTCGGACGTGCTGGAGATTGCCCGCCGGGTGGCGCACGGCATCCCGTCGCTCGCCCTCGATCTGCCCTCGGTGGGGCCGCAGCCGTTGCCGCTGACGCCGATGGACGCCATCCGCTGCTGCTACTACCTGCGCGTGATGGCCCACGACCGTCCGGGCGTGCTCTCACGGGTGGCCGGCATCCTCGGCGACAACGACATCTCGATCGCCAACGTCATCCAGAAGGGACGCGGCTCCCGCGAGGCCATCCCGGTGGTGATGCTCACGCACGAGGCGCGCGAGCGCGACATGCGGGCGGCGCTGGCCGGGATCGACGCGCTGCCCGACGTGGCCACGGCCACCACGATGATCCGGGTGGAGGGCGGGCCGGCGTGAGCGGCTCGGAGGGGGGCTTTGCCCCCCTTCCGACGGTCGTCGTGGTCCATCATCGCCGTGGGGTGAACTTCTGAAGCACCTCCGAGTCATCATCGGTGTTGGGGTTAGCGTTGCGCTGTTCGTCTATCTCTTGCGGAGCGTGGATCTGCGTGAGCTGGGGCGGCAGTTGGGGGCGACGCAATGGTGGTGGGTCGTGCCGGCGGTGGCGGTGGCGCCGTTGGGGTTGTGGGTGCGGGCCGTCCGGTGGCGGTATCTGTTCCCGCCGGGCTCCAGGCCGCCGGGGTTGGTCGCGGCGAATATGATCGGGTACATGACCAACAACGTGCTGCCGCTGCGGGCCGGCGAGTTCGTGCGCGTGTATATCGTCGCCCGCCGGCTCACGCGGGCAGGTGGATCGCTTGGTGGGGGCTTGTGGCTGGCCGGGGCGACGCTGGTCGTCGAGCGCGTGCTCGACAGCCTCACGCTGGTCTTGATCCTGGCGATCCTCGTGTTCTTCATTGCGGTGCCCCCCGCGCTGCAGTACGCGGCCGCCCTCGTGCTGGCCGTCGACGCCCTCGCCGCCGCCGTGCTGATCTCGCTGGCCGTCGCTCCCGAGCGCTCGCGGCGATTCGTGGTGCGCGTCAGCCAGCGCTGGCCCCGGGTCGAGGCCCCAGCCGCCCGTGTGATCGACATGGTCCTGCGCGGGCTGGAGGGCATCCGGACCCGTGCGCACCTGGCGCCGCTGGCGGCGTGGACGGTCCTGGCCTGGGTGCTACCAGCGCTGGGGGCGTGGACGCTCTTCCGCGCGGTGCATCTGGAACTGCCCTTGCTGGCCGGGTGGACCGTGCTGACGTTCGTGGGCTTCGGCGTCAGCATCCCGTCGGCACCGGGGTACGTCGGCGTGTGGCACGCCGCCTCCGTGCTGGCGCTGTCGATGTTCGGCGTGAGCCAGGCGACGGCGCTGGGCTACGCGCTGCTCTATCACGCCAGCCAGTTCGTGCCGATCACGCTGATCGGCTGGCTGTTTCTCGTGCGCGAGCACGTGACGCTCGGCGAGGCCACGCGCGTCCGCTCGGTGGAGCGGCCGGTCGCATGAGGCTGGCCGATCGCTTCGGCGCGACCGGGGACGTGCTGTTCCGGTGGCGGAGCTGGCTGCCGCTGCTGCTGCTACCGCTCTTCCTCGCCAGCTTCCTCGGCTACCCGGGGGGCTCGCAGGGTGCCGACCTCGTGTGGGAGCTGGCCTGCTTCGGCGTGTCGGCGCTCGGCATGGCCGTGCGGCTGCTCACCACCGGCACCGCGCCGCGCGGCACCTCCGGCCGCAACACGCGCCAGCAGAAGGCCGCCGTGCTCAACACGACCGGCCCCTACTCCGTCGTGCGCCACCCGCTCTACCTCGGCAACTACCTCATCGCTCTCGGGATGTCGCTGTTCACACGCGCGTGGTTCCTGCCGATCATCGTCTCGCTGGCCGCGCTCCTGTACTACGAGCGCATCGCCGCCCGCGAGGAGCAGTTCCTGGAATCGCGC
>JBGPZN010000141.1:0-8080 GCA_041493815.1 Methylomirabilia bacterium | reverse complement strand
CGTGGACGACCACCTGGTAGCGCTCGCCCGGGGCGCCGGGGTCGAGGCCGTGGTGCAGGGCCGTCTCCGCGAGCAGCGCGAGCGCGTCCGCCTGCTGCTGGGCCAGCTTCCGGGCCGTCTCCCGAGCCTCGGCCTGCCGGTCCACGCGTCGCCAGCCCCGCACGAGGCGCTCGACGTGCTCCGCGGTGCCGGCGCGCGCCGCCGCCAGCAGCCGCTCTTCGGTCTCCGGGGTGACCACGCGAGTCAGCTCCCGGACCTTGGAGTACGACAGCTCCCCGCGGGCGAGCGCCTGGGCCCCGTATGGCGGCACGCCCCGGCCGGGGCAATCATCGCGTCGAACGGGCTTTCCACCTTCGCGATGAACTGCCCGTGAATCGCGCGGCACAATCCCGCTGCACCAGTCAGCCGGCGCCGGGCGCGGCGCGATAGAACGTCAGCGTCGTCTCGCCGAAGCGCCGGCTCCTGAACGCCGCCAGGGCCCCGAGCGTCGCCGCCGGCGCCCGCTTGGTGAAGTGCTGCGCGATCACCAGCCCCTCGGCCAGCAGCAGCCCCCCGCCCCCGAGCACCTCCAGCGTCGTCTCCACCAGCCCCGTGTCGTACGGCGGATCGAGGAACACGACGTCGAACCGCTCACCGTCCCGGTAGAGCGCGGCCAGCTCCCGCAGCACGTCGGCCCGTCGCACGCGGACGATCCCGCCGACCCCGAGCGCTTCGACGTTGTCCCGCAGCGCCGCCACCGCTCGGGCGTCGCTCTCGACGAACGTCGCGTGCGCCGCCCCCCGCGACAGCGCCTCCAGCCCCACCCCGCCCGCCCCCGCGAACAGGTCGAGCACCCGCGCGTCCGGCAGCCGTGGCGCCAGCGTATCCATCAGCGCAATCCGCACCTGATCCGCCGTCGGCCGCGTCGTGCTACCGCGCGGCGTCACCAACCGCCGCCCCTTCAATGCCCCCGCAATGATCCTCACGACCGGCCGGCGCGCCGCGCGCTCATCCGACCGACGCCAGCGCGAGCTTGCCGCGCCAGCGGGCGAGGAGCGCGTCGCGCAGGCCGCGGTGCTCGGCCGCGCGCAGCTCCGGATCGGCCGCGATGATCGCCAGGGCATCGCGCCGCGCGTCCTCGAGGAGCGCGGCGTCGCGGAGCAGATCGGCGACGCGGAACTGGGGCAATCCCGACTGGCGCGTGCCGAAGAACTCGCCGGGGCCGCGCAGCTGCAGATCGACCTCGGCGATGCGGAAGCCATCGTTGGTCTCCACCATCGCCTGCACGCGCCGCTCCGCCTCCTCGCCCAGCTTGCCCGCGGTGAGCAGGATGCAGTACGACTTCCACGGCCCCCGCCCCACCCGTCCCCGCAGCTGGTGGAGCTGCGACAGGCCGAAGCGCTCCGCGTGCTCGATCAGCATGACGGAGGCGTTGGCGACGTCGATGCCGACCTCGATGACGGTCGTGGAGACGAGGACGTGGATCTCCCCCGCCTTGAAGCGCGTCATGATGGCGTCCTTGTCGTCGAAGGACAGGCGTCCGTGCAGCAGCCCCACGACGAGGTCGGCAAATACGTCCCGTTGCAGGTGGGCGGCCATGTCGGTGGCGGCTCTGAGATCGATCGCCTCCGACTCGTCGATGAGCGGGTAGACGACGTAGATCTGCCGGCCGGCGGCGACCTGCTCGCGCAGGAACGCGTAGATCTGCGGCCGCCGGCTCTCCGTGCGGGCCACCGTCACCACCGGCTTGCGGCCGGGCGGCAGCTCGTCGATCACGCTCACGTCGAGATCGCCGTACACCGTGAGCGCCAGCGTGCGGGGGATCGGCGTCGCCGTCATGACGAGGACGTCGGGGTGCTCGCCCTTGGCCTTGAGCCGGGCGCGCTGGGCGACGCCGAAGCGGTGCTGCTCGTCGACGACGACCAGCCCCAGCCGGCGGAACTCCACGCGCTCCTGCACCAGCGCGTGGGTGCCGATCGCGCAGCCGATCTCGCCGGCGGCCAGCCCGGCCCGGCGCGCCGCGCGCTCGCGCGTGCGCAGCGCGGAGGTGAGCAGCGTCACCGGCACGCCGAGCGGCTCCAGCAGGTGCCGGAGCGTCATGAAGTGCTGCTCGGCCAGGATCTCGGTCGGCGCCATCACCGCGGCCTGGTAGCCGGCCTCGACGGCGGTGAGCACGGCCAGCGCCGCCACGATCGTCTTGCCCGAGCCGACGTCGCCCTGGAGCAGGCGGTGCATGGGGTACGGGGCGGCCATGTCGCCTCGGATCTCGCTCCACACGCGCTCCTGGGCGCCGGTGAGCGACCACGGCAGCGCCGCGCGCAGCCGGCCCACCAGCGCGCCGGGCGGGCTCATCGCGACGCCGCGCGTCCGCGTCGTGCGCGCTCGCAAGATCGCCAGGCCCAGCTGCAGCAACAGGAAGTCCTCGTAGGCGAGCCGGCGGCTGGCCGTCTCCAGCGGCGCCGCGCCCTCGGGGAAATGCACGCTCCTCACCGCCTCGACGAGCGCGGGGAGATTGCGGCGGCGGCGTAGCGCCTCCGGCATCGTCTCGGCCACGTCGCCGGCGTGCGCTTCGACGAGGCGCCACATGAGCGAGCGCAGCGCCCGTTGGGGCAGTCCTTCCGTGGACGAGTACACGGGCACCAGGGCGCCGGCGTGGATCGGCTCGTCGTCGTCCGACTCCACCAGCTCCCAGTCCTGGACCTGCAGCGTGATCTTGTCCTTGAAGCGGGCGCCCTTGCCGTGCAGGATCAGCCGCTGGCCGCGCTGCAGCACCCGCATGAGCCAGCCGCGGCCGAACAGCGTCGCGGTGCCGTAGCCGCTGGCGTCGCGCAGAAGCAGGACCAGCGGCGCCCGCGCCCGGCCGGGGGGCGGCGGGCTGATCCCCGCCACCGTGCCGGTGCAGGTCACCACCTGGCCTACCTGGATCGAGCGCAGCGGCGTCAGGCGGGTGCGGTCCTCGTGGCGGATCGGCAGGAAGAACAGCGCGTCCTCGACGGTGGTCAGGCCCTTGCGCGCGAGGAGCTTGGCGCGTTCGGGACCCACGCCCTTGAGGTACTGGAGTAGAGTCGCCAGGCCGGGCGGCGGTGCCGCGCGCCCCGTTTGCCTCACCGAGGGCATCGTGCTATACAGACGTTCTGTCCCGGGCGTCCGTAATCCCGATCCAAGGAGTCGCGATGGCGCAGCGCTGCGATGTGTGCGGAAAAGGCCCGTCGGTCGGCAACACGGTGAGTCACGCTCACAAGCTGACCCGTCGGCGGTGGCTGCCCAACCTCGTCTCGATGCGGGCGCTGGTGGCAGGCCGCCCGGCCCGCGTCCGGGTCTGCACCCGCTGTCTCAAGGCGGGCAAGGTCACGAAGGTCATTTAAGCACGACGCACAAACGGGAGGGGGCAGTGCCCCCTCCCGATTGGTACCGGTGGGAGGCCGCCACCCCCCACCGCGCGACAACGTCCTTACTTCTTCTTCTTCTTGGCCGCCTTCTTCTTCTTCGCCATTCGAGATCTCACCTCCTCCAAGCTGCCGGGATGACCGCCGCACGTCGTCGTTACTTTTTCTTTTTCTTGGCTGCCTTCTTCTTGGCCACGGGGTTGTTCACCTCCCTTCGTGACGATCAGTAGCCCATCGCCTCGCGACGCAGATGCTCGGCCTGCTCGGCGCCCCGCCGCTCGTAGCGTACGAGATCGGCGTAGAGCTGGGGCAGGCACACGGCCTTGAGGCCGGCCTTGTCGAGCAGGCCGTCGAAGACGCCGGGGTCGTACGGCGACAGCAGGTGCAGGGTGCCGTCGGCCTCGCCGGCCGGGTGCAGGCCGAGCGCGGCGGCGACCGGCGCGGGATCGCCCTCCAGGTAGCAGTGGATCGCGCCCAGGCGCGTGGGCGGCGCCACCAGCGACAGTCCCGCGCTCAGGGTGAACGCGTAGCGCCGATTGTCGGCCGTCGCCACCCGCGCGAGGTCGGCCATGAGCCGGCGGCTCACTCGCTCGGGGGCGAAGTACGACGCGATCTCGTTCGTGCGGTAGGTGTAGGACTCGGACCACGCTTCGAGCAGGTCGGCCGGCTTGCCCACGTGCAGGCGCTGGGCGTCGTCGCGCTCCAGCCAGCGCAGGTCCTCCAGGCGCTTGACCACGTTGTGGGAGTGGCCCAGGCTCACCGCCGCGGCCTTGGCCAGCTCCTCCAGCCGCCACGCGCGGCTCGGCTCGGCCAGCAGCACCCGCACGACCCGCGTGGCCCGGGGGGCGAACAGCGAGCGCAGCGGTCGCGTGGAGGGCCGCACGTTGCGCTTGCCCTCCTTCTCGATCAGCACGTGCTCGAAGGCCAGGTAGCAGTTCCCCGACAGGTCCACGTAGCCGAGGTTGTTCTCCTTCAGGATTCGCGCGCTCTGGGGCCCGATGTAGACGGATGCGGCGACCGGGTAGGCGTTCGGTACGGTACGCCGAATCTCGGACAGCTTGGTCACCGCGGCCCTGATCTGTCGGGGCTGACCTAGTGAGACGACATCGACCATCAGGGTCTGCTCGTGCTCGCCAAGCTTGAATTTAACAGCCATATCGACGGTTTGATTGCCGATACGAACGTCCACGGTCTCATCCCAGCTGCGAGAGCGGGGGAACAGCTCCTTGAGACGCTGGCCCGCCTGTCGCCGAATCTCTACAGACTTGAGCATGTTTCGCTTGCACCAACACTTTCAGCATCCGCTGAAACAGTACGAAATGATGAAAGCCCATGTCAAGACGAAACTTATGGGTCGAGACTAGAAGACCGGGGCGGTCGGTACTGACAGGTCGGGCGCCGGTTACGGACCGGACAGCGTCTGCCACGCGCGAAGCGTCTCGGCGACGCTCCAGGCCTGGGCGACGCAGCCGCGCGGCGTGAACGGTGCGTCACCGTCGAAGACCTCGGCGATGGAGCCGACGCCGTGGTCCTCGAGGTGATGCGCCATGGGCTCCAGATAGGCGCGAGCCGCCGCGCGATCGCCGTGAACGCGGGCGTGGGCGAGCGCGAACGGTCCGAGCAACCATCCCCACACCGTGCCCTGGTGGTAGGCGCCGTCGCGCTGGTACTGAGTGCCCGTGCAGCGCCCGCAGAAGGCGGGGTCCGTCGGGGCCAGGCTGCGCAGGCCGAACGAGGTCAGCAGGTGACGCGCGCAGACATCCACGACGCGCTGTTGTCGCTCGGCCGGCAGCGGGCTCTCCGGCAACGCCACCGCCAGCAGCTGGTTCGGCCGGAGCGCATGGTCGTCGCCGCCGGGGCCCTCGACGACGTCATAGCAGTATCCGCCGCGCTCGTACCAGAAGCGGCCGAAGCCGTCGCGCACGCGGTCGGCGGCGGCGTCCCAGGGCGCCGCGGGCCGCCGCAGGCGCCGCGCAAACCCGGCCAGGACGCGTAGCGCGTTGTACCAGAGCGCGTTGATCTCGACCGGCTTGCCGATGCGTGGCGTCACCACCCAGTCGCCGACCCGGGCGTCCATCCACGTGAGCTGCACGCCCGGCTCGCCGGCGCGCAGGAGCCCGTCGACGGGATCCTCGCCGATGCCGTAGCGCGTGCCGCGACGATGCCAGTCGACGACGTCCTCGAGCGCCGGGAACAGCTCCTCCAGCAGGGCGTCGTCGCCGGTGACGGCGTGCGTGGCCCGGATCGCTTCCACCCACCACAGCGTCGCGTCCACCGTGTTGTACTCCGGCTGCTCGCCGTAGTCGGGGAAGCGATTGGGGAGCATGCCACGGTCGAGGAAGCGCGCGAACGTGCGCAGCACGCGCACCGCCAGCTCGGGGCGGCCGGTGGCGAGCGCGAGCCCGGGCAAGGCGATCATCGTGTCGCGGCCCCAGTCGCCGAACCAGGGGTAGCCGGCGATGATCGTCATGCCGTCCGGCTCGTCCGCCAGCGGCCGCGCCGCCACGAACTGGTCGGCGGCGAGCACCAGGTGCCGGATCCAGGCCGGCGCCTGGGCGGCGCCCGGCCAGCCGCGGGTCCACCGGGTGACGAGTGCCGCCTCGTGATCCTGACGGCGCCGCCACGCCCCCGCGGCGTCGGGGGAGGGCGCCGCCTCGGTGGACAGCACGACGGTGAGCGTCTGGCCGCGGTGCAGCGTGGCGCGGAACGTGCCCGCGTGGAGATGATCGTCCTCGGCGTCGAGACCGCGCTCGCGCTCGCGCGGCAGCGCGAAGCGGCGATACCAGGCGTGCGCGGGCTGGGCCGCGGCGCCGGGGGCCAGCATCAGCAGCGCCGCGGCGCCGTCGAAGGCCCGCACGCGCAGCCCCTGCGCCACCGGCGCCACCTCCATCGCCCAGCCGTCACCGTGCGTCGTCGCGTGATAGTCGCGATAGTTGACCAGCGCGCGCAGGGTCAGCGCCAGCGGCTCCGCGGCGCGAAGGACCGCGTAGTGGACGTAGGTGGTGTTGGCGCCCGGCTCCATCCACACGCGCTTTTCGAGGAGCGCGTCGCCGCACGCGTAGGTCCACACCGGCGTGGTGCCGTCGAGGCGGAAGCGCTCGAGGTCGCGGAAGCCGGTCGGCGCCACGCTGCCGTCGGCCCAGCGGTTGGCGCCCAGCGCCCACGTCCCCTCGCCGTACGCCACGTCTTCCTCGAGCTTGGCCGCCACGAGCGTGCGGCCCAGCGGCGGGCTGAGCGCGGCGACGAGCAGGCCGTGATACCGCCGGGTCAGCGTGCCGGCGATCGTCCCCGAGGCGAAGCCGCCCACGCCGTTGGTACACAGCCACTCGCGACGCTCGGCCGCGTCCAGATCGCCGCAGATCTCCCGGCCCCAGTCGAGCACTCAGCCCCCGCGCGCGAACTCGGGGTAGAGGGTCATGCCGCCGTCGACGAAGATCGTCTGCCCGTGCACGTAGTCGGCCGCGTCCGAGGCCAGCCAGACGGCCGCCTGGCCGATGTCCTCCGGCACGCCGATGCGCCCGTACGGGATGAGCGTCAGCAGTGACTGGAGCGCGTGCGGGGTCTCCCACGCGGCGCGGTTGATCGGCGTCTGGATGGCGCCGGGGGCGATCGAGTTCACGCGGATGCGGTGCGGCGCCAGCTCCTGGGCGACCGATTGCATGAAGAGCTTCACGCCCCCCTTGGACGCCGCGTAGTTGACGTGGCCGGCCCACGGGATCACCTCGTGGACCGACGAGATGCAGAGGATCTTGCCGGTCGCTCGCGACAGCGCGGGGGCCGGGCCCTGACCGATCATGGCCCGCGCCGCCGCCCGCGTGCACAGGAACATGCCCGTGAGATTGACGCCGAGGACGGTGGTCCACTGATCGAGGGTCATCTCGGTGAGGGCGGCGTCACGCTGCACGCCGGAGTTGTTGACGAGGATGTCGATGCGGCCCCAGGCGGCGAGCATCTCGGTGAACATCGCCTCGACGTCGGCCTCGCGGGCGACGTCGGCGCGAATGGCCAGCGCCTCGGCGCCCCCGGCCCGGATGCCGTCGGCCACCCGCGTGGCCCCCTCGGCGTTGCCGGCATAGTTTACGACGACAGCGGCGCCGGCGGCGCCGAGCGCCCGGGCGATGCCCTCGCCGATCCCCGAGCTGGCGCCGGTGACCAGGGCCTTCTGTCCCCGCAGCGGCCGGTCCATCGCCCTAGTCCTCGCCGTCCTCGATGCGGTGCATGGTGTCGTCGTCGAGGCCGAAGTAGTGCCCCAGCTCGTGGACCACCGTCTCGCGCACGATCTCCGCCATCTCCGCCTCGTCCGCCGCATCCTCCTCGATCGGCCCCTGATAGATCGTGATGACGTCCGGCAGCACGTTGCCGTACGTCGAATCCCGGTGCGTGATGTCCACGCCCCGGTAAAGCCCGTACAGCGTGTCCGGCGGTTCGATCCCCATCTCCTCCAACGTCTCGTCGTCCGCCCAACCCTCCACCACCACCGCAATGTTCGCGATCCTCTCCTTGAACCTCCTCGGCAACTTCCGCATCGCCTTCTCCACCAACCCCTCGAACTGCCGCCGCGTCATGGCTTGTCTATAGCTCCGTGATCGAGCGAAGCGAGGATCACTCCTGCCCTTGGGATCGATCGATCACCTCGCGGACAGGGTCGACGAGAAGGGTCCAGATGCGAGGCGCCGACGAGCGACGACTGCGGCGTAGGCCGCCTACGCCGCAGG
>JBGPZN010000047.1:0-12511 GCA_041493815.1 Methylomirabilia bacterium | reverse complement strand
CGCGGCCTCGTTGGCCTCCGCCCCCGAGTTGCAGAAGAACACGCGGTCGGCGAACGAGTGCTCGACCAGCAGCTTGGCCAGGTGCACCTGGGGCGCGTTGTGGAAGATGTTGGAGACGTGCAGCAGGGTGGCGGCCGCCTCGCGGATGGCCCCGGTGATGACCGGATGGCAATGGCCCAGGCCGGTGACCGCGATGCCCGTGGTGAAGTCCAGGTACTCGCGGTTGTCGCTGTCCCACACGCGCGTGCCCTCGCCCCGCACCAGCACCAGCGGCGTCCGGCCGTAGTTGGGCGTGTGGTACTTCGCCGACCACTCCATCAGGGTCTTGGTGTCCATGTGAGGCTCCTAGAGAACGATCTCGGTTCCCACCCCTTCGCGCGTGAAGAGCTCGAGCAGGATCGCGTGAGGGACGCGCCCGTCGATGATGTGGGCCTTGGTGGTGGCTCCCTGCAGCGCCCGCAGCGACGACTCGACCTTGGGCAGCATGCCGCCGTCGATGACGCCGGCCTGCATCAGGCGCTCGGCCTCCTTGCGCGACAGCGTGCTGATGAGCTGACCGTCGGTGCCCTTGATGCCCTGCACGTCGGTCAGGTGAATCAGCTTCTCGGCGCCCAGCGCCGCCGCCACCTCGCCGGCCACGAGGTCGGCGTTGATGTTGTAGGTCTCGCCGCGAATACCCACTCCCACCGGAGCGATGACCGGCACGAACCCGCGCTCCTCGAGCAGGCGGATCGGCTCGACGTTCACCGTCTCTACCTCGCCGACCAGCCCGATGTCGATCTCCTCGCCGGTGGCCGTGCGGTGCAGCCGCTTGCGCGCGCGCAGCAGGTCGCCGTCCTTGCCGGACAGCCCCACCGCCCGCCCGCCGTGCAGATTGATGAGGCCGACGATCTCCTTGTTGATCTTGCCGACCAGCACCATCTCGACGATCTCCACGGTCTCGGCGTCGGTCACCCGCATGCCGCCCACGAACTGAGGCTCCTTGCCCAGCTTCTTCATCAGCGCGCCGATCTGGGGCCCGCCCCCGTGGACGATGACCGGATTGATGCCGACCAGGTGCAGGAGGATGACGTCCAGCGCGAACGACGCCTTGAGGTCGGCCGACTCCATCGCGGAGCCGCCATACTTGATGACGACCGACTTTCCTCGGAACTCCCGGATGTACGGGAGCGCCTCGAGCAGAACCTCGACCGGCCGCGGGGTCGTGGGCGCGTCGCTCACAGGATGTACCGCGACAGGTCCTGGTCGCGGACGACGTCGCTCAGCCGCAGCCGCACGTACTCGGCGTCGATCGACAGCTCCTTGCCCGGCATGTCCGGGGCGTCGAACGAGATCTCGTCCAAGAGCCGCTCCATGATCGTGTACAGCCGGCGGGCACCGATGTTCTCGGTGCTCGCGTTCACCTGCATGGCGATGTCGGCGATCGCCTCCACCGCCTCCGGCAGGAAGCGCAAGGTCACGCGCTCCGTCCGGAGCAGCTCCACGTACTGGCGGAGCAGGGCGTTTTCGGGCTCGGTCAGGATGCGGACGAAATCGTCCCGCGTCAAGGGCTCCAGCTCGACCCGGATCGGGAAGCGTCCCTGCAGCTCGGGGATCAGGTCCGAGGGCTTGGCCACGTGGAAGGCGCCGGCGCCGATGAACAGGACGTGGTCGGTGCGAACGATCCCGTACTTGGTGGTGACGGCCGAGCCCTCCACGATGGGGAGCAGGTCCCGCTGGACCCCCTCGCGCGACACGTCCGGACCGCCGTGGCCGCCGCCCTGGCGGCCGGCGATCTTGTCCAGCTCGTCGAGGAAGATGATGCCCGAGTTTTCGACCCGGCGGATCGCCTGGGCCACGACCTCCTCCATGTCGACGAGCTTGTGGGCCTCCTCGTGGGCGAGCAGGCGCCGGGCCTCGGCCACCCGCACCCGCCGGCGCTTCGTGCGGCTCGGCAGGATGTTGGCCAGCATGTCCTTGAGCTGGATGCCCATCTCCTCCATGCCCTGGCCCGAGAAGACCTCGACCATCGGCATCGCCTGCTGCTGCGTCTCCAGCTCCACCATCCGCTCGTCCAGCTTGCCGGCGCGCAGCTGCGCGCGCAGCTTTTCGAGCGTGCTCTCGCGCGAGGCGTCGGGCGAGACCTGCTCCAGCGAGCCGCTGCTGAACGGCTCGGTACTGCGGTGCGGCAGCAACAGATCCAGCAGCCGGTCCTCGGCCAGCTGCTCGGCCTTGTCCTTCACCTCGGCCATGAGCTCGCCCTTCACCATGGTGACGCCCAGCTCGGTGAGATCGCGCACCATCGACTCGACGTCACGCCCCACGTAGCCGACCTCCGTGTACTTGGAGGCCTCGACCTTGAGGAACGGCGCCTGGGCGAGCTTGGCCAGACGGCGGGCGACCTCGGTCTTCCCGACCCCGGTGGGGCCGATCATGATGATGTTCTTGGGCGCCACCTCGTCCCGCAGCTCGGCGGGCAGCATCTGGCGCCGCCACCGGTTGCGCAGCGCGATGGCCACGGCGCGCTTGGCCCGGCGCTGGCCGACGATGTAGCGGTCCAGCTCGGCCACGATCTGGGCGGGCGTCAACCCGGTGGGCGCCGGCGGCGTCACAGCACCTCCACCGAGATCTGATCGTTGGTGTAGATGCAGATGCCGGCCGCCACCCGCATCGCCTCGGTCACGATCGCCTTGGCGTCGAGATCGGTGTGGGCGACCAGCGCGCGCGCCGCCGCCAGCGCGTAGGGTCCGCCCGAGCCGATGCCGATGAGCCCGTCGTCGGGCTCGATCACGTCGCCGGTGCCGGAGACGATGAGCGAGTGGTCGCGGTCGGCGATGGCCAGCAGCGCCTCGAGCCGCCGCAGCACGCGGTCGGTGCGCCAGTCTTTGGCCAGCTCCACGGCGGCCCGGGGCAGGTTGCCACGGTGCTCCTCCAGCTTGGCTTCGAACCGCCCGAACAGCGTGAAGGCGTCGGCGGCGGCCCCCGCGAAGCCGGCCACCACGCGGTCCTGGTGGAGCTTGCGCACCTTGCGCGCGCCCGCCTTCACCACCGTCTGGCCGATCGTCACCTGCCCGTCCCCGCCGATCGCGACCTGGCCGCGGTGGCGAACGCACAGAACGGTTGTGGCGTGAAAGACGTCGGGCATTAGGCCTGTTTAGCGCGCGGATGCGCTCGGTCGTACACCTTCATGAGCTGATCGGCGGCGACGTGGGTGTAGCGCTGCGTGGTCGACAAGCGGCTGTGGCCCAGCAGCTCCTGGATCATCCGGAGATCCGCGCCGCGGTCGAGCAGGTGCGTGGCGAACGTGTGACGCAGCGTGTGGGGGCTGACCCGCCGCGTGATGCCGGCCGCGCGGGCCGAGCGGCGCACGATCGTGTGCATCGAGCGCACGCCGAGCCGCCCTCCGCGCGCGTTCGCGAAGAGCGGCCCCGGCCGCTCCCCGCGCTCGCCCAGCCACGCCCCAAGGGCACGGGCGGCGTGCTCGCCGTAGGGCACGATCCGCTCCTTGCGGCCCTTGCCCAGCACGCGCACGGTGCGGTCGGCGCGGTCGAGCGCGTCCACGTCCAGGCCGCTCAGCTCCGACACGCGCAGCCCGCTGGCGTACAGCAGCTCCAGGATGGCCAGGTCACGCGCGCGGCCGGCGCCGCCGATCGCCCGCCCCTGCACCAGCTCGGTCGCCTCGTCGATCGGCAGGAACGACACGAGCTTGCGGGGCTGGCGCGGCCCCCGCACCTCACGGGCGGGGTTGCGCTCCAGCACGCCGCGACGCACCAGGAAGCGGCAGCAGCTGCGGAGCGCGGCGAGCTTGCGCGCGATCGAGACCGGGTTCAGCCCGCGCGCGTGCAGCGCGGCCAGCCAGGCTCTCACGAGGCGGCTGTCGGTGGCGGCCAGGCCGGCGATGCCACGCTCGGCCAGGAGGCGCTGGAAGTCGGTGAGGTCGCTCCGATAGCTGCGCAGCGTGTGGACGGAGGCGTTGCGCTCCACGGAGAGGTGGCGCAGGAACGCCGCCAGCGGATCGTTCATGCCACGGTGATCTCGGCCTCGCGACTGAAATCGCAGCCCTCGCGCCAGCAGCGCTGCGTGCGCCGCCCGCGAGCCACGCGCTCGGTCAGGAAGGGCGCCGCGCACTTGGGGCACGGCTCCGCCACCGGGCGTTGCCACAGCACGAACTTGCAGTCGGGATAGGCCGAGCAGCCGAAGAACGTCCGGCCCTTGCGCGAGTGGCGCTCGACCATCTGCCCCTTCTCGCACTCCGGACACGCGATCCCGAGGGTCACGGGCTTCGTGGTCTTGCACTCGGGGTAGCCCGAGCACGCGATGAACTTGCCGAAGCGGCCGTGCTTGATCACCATCGGGCGCCCGCACGTCGGGCAGATCTCGTCGGTGGGCTGGTCCTCGGCCCGCTCGCTGCCGGGCAGGTTGCGCTTGTACTTGCAGTCGGGATAGTTCGAGCACGCGATGAACTTGCCGAAGCGACCGCGGCGCTCGATGAGGTCGCCGCCGTCATCCGGGCAGGCCTCGCCGATGGGCACGCCGGCCTTCTCGCTGCCCATCTCCTTCTTGGCCCGGGCCAGGTCGCGCTTGAACGGCTCGTAGAACTCCTTGACGGTCTCGACCCAGCCGAGCTCGCCCTCCTCGACCTTGTCGAGGTGGTCCTCCATCTGGGCCGTGAAGCCCACGTCCATGATGTCGCCGAAGAACGGCATCAGCTTGTCGGTCACCGCCATGCCGAGCTCGGTCGGGAACAGCGTGCGGCGCTCGCGATGGACGTAGCCGCGATCGTTGATGATGGTGGACAGAATCGACGCGTAGGTCGAGGGCCGGCCGATCCCCAGCTCCTCCAGCGCCTTGATGAGCGAGGCCTCGGTGAAGCGCGGCGGCGGCTGGGTGAAGTGCTGCTTGGGGTCGAGGCCGAGCAGCCTCAGCACCTCGCCCTCCTCCAGCACCGGCACCGCGCTCTCGACGTCCTCGTCGGCGGCCGCGTCCTCTTCCTCGCGGCTCTCGACGTACACCGCCGTGAACCCCTTGAACTTCATCGTCTGCCCCTGCGCCCTGAACACGGTGTCGCCGGCCGTGATGTCCGCGGCCACCGTGTCGTACACGGCCGGCATGAGCTGGCTGGCCATGAAGCGCTCCCAGATCAGCCGGTACAGGGCGAGCTGATCCTTGGTGAGGAAGCTCGCCACGCTGCGGGGATCGCGGACCACGTCGGAGGGCCGGATGGCCTCGTGGGCCTCCTGGGCGCTGCCGCGGGACTTGTAGACGGGCGGCGCCTCCGGCACGTACTCGGCGCCGATCCGCTCGGTCGCCCACTGCCGGGCCTCCCGCTGCGCCTCGGTGGCCACGCGCACGGAGTCCGTCCTCATATAGGTGATGAAGCCGACCGGCCCCTCGCCGCCCACCTCGATGCCCTCGTAGAGTTGCTGGGCGACGGTCATCGTCTTCTTGGCGGAGAAGCCCAGCTTGCGGCCGGCGTCCTGCTGCAAGGTCGAGGTGATGAACGGAGGCGCCGGATTCCGTTTGCGCTCGCCCCGGGTCACGCTGCGCACGACGAAGCGCGCGCCGATCAGGGCATCGACCACCGCCTGCGTCGCCTCGCCGGTGGCCAGCGCCGCCTTCTCGCCGGCGACCTCGCGCAGGGTGGCGATGAACTCGGGTGGCAGCTTGGCCTTGAGGCGCGCGTGGAGCGTCCAGTACTCGACGGGGACGAAGGCCTGGATCTGGCGCTCGCGGTCGACGATCAACCGGACCGTCACCGACTGCACCCGCCCGGCCGACAGCCCGCGCTGGACCTTGTCCCACAGCAACGGCGAGAGGCTGTAGCCCACGAGCCGGTCGAGCACGCGGCGCGCCTGCTGGGCGTCCACCTTCTTGAGGTCGATGCGCCCCGGCTTGGTGAAGGCCGCCTTCACCGCCCGCTCGGTGATCTCGTTGAAGGTGATGCGGTAGACGTTCTTCTTCTGGATCGGCAGCTCCTGGGCCAGGTGCCAGCCGATGGCCTCGCCCTCGCGATCGGGGTCGGTGGCGACGTAGAGCGTGTCGGCCTTCTCGGCCGCCTTGACGAGGTCGTCGAGGATCTTCTTCTTGGACGGCGTGACCACGTACTTGGGCTTGAAGTTCTTCTTGAGGTCCACGCCGAGCTGGGACTTGGGCAGATCGCGGATGTGGCCCATCGAGGCCTTGACGACGTACTTGCCGTCGAGGTACTTCGCGATCGTCTTCACCTTGGTCGGTGACTCGACCACCACCAGCGGGCGCTTGGCCACTACCCTCTCCTCGCCCGCGCGCCGGTCGCGACCCAGCGCTGCCCGGCCAGCTGACGGGCCCAGCCCGCCAGCTCCAGCCCGATCAGCGCCGTGCCCGTACGCGCGGCGTCCACACCGGCCCGAGCGATCAATCGCTCGATGTGCTGCGACTCGTCCACGCTCAACAGCTCCAGCATCCTCGCCTCGTCACTCCCCGGCGCCGGCTGGGCCAGCTGGCTCGTACTCGTCGGCGCGCCCTCGATCACGCGGCGCCACGACTCACCCAACTCAGCCACGATATCGCTCCAATGTCCGACTAGTCTAGCACCGTCCCGGATGAGGCCATTCGTTCCCCGGCTCGCCGCCGAGGTAATTCGGCCTGGAACGGCGAACACTTCGCGGCCCAGATCGCCGGCCAGGCCGGCGGTGATCAGGGCGCCGCTGCGCTCGGCCGCCTCCACCACGACCACGCCGAGGGCCAGGCCGGCCAGCGTGCGATTGCGGGCGGGAAAGTGGTAGGCGAGCGGACCGATCGTGGGCGGAAACTGTGAGAGCAGCGCACCGTGCTCGACGATCGCCTCGGCCAGCCCGCGGTTCTCCGGCGGGTACACGTGCGCGATGCCGTGACCGAGCACGGCCAGCGTGCGGCCGCCGGCGGCGAGCGCGCCGCGATGGGCGGCGGCGTCGATACCCCGCGCCAGCCCGCTGACGATCGTCACGCCGCGCGCGGCCAGGTCGGCGGCCAGCGTCTCGGCGACCTCGACGCCGTAGGCCGTGGCCTGGCGCGAGCCAACGATGGCGATGGCGAGCGCGTCGCCGGGCTCGAGCGTGCCGCGCACGTCGAGCTCCGGCGGCGACGAGATCGACGCCAGCAGCGCCGGATAGCGCGGGTCGGTCGGCACGAGGTGCGCGATGCGCGTGTCCATGATGAAGCGCCGAAGGGACGTCAGTATAGCGGCGGCCCCGAGCGCCGCCAACGTCTCCGGGTGGAGACGCCTCAGTGCCGCGCGCCGCCGGCCTCCGGCTTCAAGAAACCGCGCGCCTTGCTGGCGGCTTCGCTCTGGGGGAAGTCCTGCACCACGCGCTGCCACGTCTGCCGGGCGCGCGCTTCGTCACGCAGGTTGCGCTGGCACAGCCCGATCTTCAGCAGGGCGTCGGCCGCCTTCGCCGAGCCGGGTGCGACCTCGGGGACCTTCTGGAACTCGGCCAGCGCCTGCCGGTAGTCGCGCTGCACGTAGTACGCCTCGCCGATCCAGTACTGCGCGTTGGCGACGAGCGGATGGCGCGGGTGCTTGGCGATGAAGTCCAGGAAGTCGAGCACCGCCTGGCCGTGCTCGCGCGCGCGGAACGTCGCCAGCGCGGCGGCGTATGCGCGCTCCGGGCTCTCGGCTCGCGCCGGGACCTCGCGCGGTCGCTCCCCGCGCGGCGCGGGCGGCGGCTGCACCGGCAGCGGCACGACTCTCGCGACGGCTGCCGGGGGCTTCGCGACCGGTGTCGACGGCGGTGCCACGGGCGCCGGCGCGAGGGGTACCGGTGGTGGGGCCGCAGCCTTCGCCGCCCGCGCCTCGGCCTCGATCGCCTCGACGCGAGCACGCAGCCGAGCCATCTCGTCGCTTCGCTCCTTCAGCACGGCTGCGACTTGCGCGATCATCGGCGGCAGCGCCCGGCTTTCCGCCGTCGTGCGCGCCAGGCCCTGCGCGGTCGCCTCCTGCGCCTGCCGCAGATCGGTCAGCTCGGCCCGCATCGTGGCGACATCAGCACGGACGCGATTGACGGAGGAGCGGGTCGCACACCCGGTCGCGAGCAGGACCAGGACGGCCGCGACGAGCACGTCTCGCCGCCGGATGGATCTTGAAGCTACGTCACAACTCCTGTCATGGAAGCTCACGTAGCACAATGATTTCAAGATCGCCTCCAACAGGCACCACGGTGTCGGGAGGAACGACGGCGAGTCCATCGGCAGCCACCATCGAGCGCAGGATCGCCGAGCCCTGCTCACCGGTCAGCCGGGCTCCGAGACCGGCGCCGACCGGTTCCAGATGCACACGCAGGTAGCCCCGGCGCGAGCCCGGATTCGGCACCGGCGCCAGCGCGCGCGCGTGCAGGCGCGGGCGCGTGAGACGCTGGCGGCCGGCCATCTTCAGCAGGGCGGGGCGCACGAACAGCTCGAACGTCACCATCGCTGAGACCGGGTTGCCGGGCAGCCCGAAGATCGGGCGACCGCCGAGCGAACCGAACGTGATCGGCTTGCCGGGCCGCATCGACACCTGCCAGAGATGCAGCTCGGCCCCGGCCCGCGCCAGCGCCTCGCGCACCAGATCGAGCTCGCCGACCGACACGCCGGCCGAGGACACCAGCATGTCGGCGTCACGGCCGGCGCGCACGCGCTCCTCGATCGCCTCGAGCCGGTCGCGGACCACGCCGAGCGAGACGGGCTCCGCACCGGCCTCGAGGACCTGGGCCATGAGCGTGTACGTGTTGGTGTTCGGGATCTGGCCGGGTCCGGGCTCGGTGCCGAGGTCGGCGAGCTCGTTGCCGGTGGACAGGATCGCCACGCGCGGCCGACGGTAGACGCGGACCTGACCGTAGCCGAGCGTAGCGAGCAGCCCGATCTCGGCGGCGGTGAGCAGCCGGCCCGGCTCGAGCACGCGATCGCCGATTCGCACGTCCTCGCCGCGCGCCCGCACGAACGCCGCGCGCTCCACCGGTGCCCTCAGCGCGATGCGCGCGTCGGTCGCCTCGACGTCCTCCTGCGGTACCACGGCGTCGGCGCCCGCGGGCAACGGCGCCCCGGTGAAGATGCGCACCGCCTCGCCGCGCCCGACCACGCGTGCCGGCAGCCCCCCCGCCTCCACACGGCCGACCACCGCCAGCGCCGCGCCGCGGCCGGTGTCCTCCGCCCGCACCGCATACCCATCCATCGACGAGTTCGGCCACGGCGGAATCTCGCGCCGCGACACCACCGCCTCCGCCAGCACCCGCCCCAACGACCCGAGCACGTCGACGCGCTCGGTCCCCAGGACCGAGACGCGAGAGAGAATCGCTTCAAGCGCCTCTTCGACGGTCAGCATGCGGCCCCTACTCTACACTGGGTCGTGCTTCGTCGGCCGACCCACGGAGGCGGCGTGGCCCAGACGAAGCAGCGAGTCGTGGAGGCTAGTGACCCGTGTGTGGAAGGTTGAGGACCGGCTTGTAGCGCGCCATGAACCAGCGCCGGCTGAGGGCGAACAGGGACAGGAAGCCCATGGTGATCGCCAGGTCGCGCAGCCCGAGCGGCAGCGGGGTCGCGGCGGAGACCGAGGGGAACACGACCAGGACCCGCTCGAGGAAGATCGCCACCAGGCCGAACAGCGCGATGATGAACAGCGGCGCGTGGCGCTCGGGCGGCCGGCCCGTCAGCCGCTTCAGCAGATACACGAACGGGATGAGCCAGCCCACCACGAGCACGACCCACGCCAGCGTCTGCCACGGCTGCACGAAGAAGCGGCGAACGAAGAAGCGCGTCTCCACGGGGACGTTGCCGTACCAGATCACCAGATACTGCGACCAGAAGAAGTACATCCACATGATCGACATCGCGAACTGCAGCTTGGCCACGTCCTGCACGGCCGCCGGCGGAATCGACGCCACGCCGCGCGCGTTGGCCCGGATGGTGAGGATCGCCAGCAGGCAGAACGTCGTGTAGAGCGTGCTCACGGCGAAGTAGCCGCCGAACAGACCGCTGTACCAGATCGGGTCGAGCGCCATCACGAGGTCGAAGCCCCACAGCGACACGGTGATCAGCCACAGGAAGAGGACGAGCACCGCCAGGCGGTTGCGGCGGGCCCGGTCGCGCTCGTCGTCGGGCGGGACCGAATCGCGCAGCAGCATGCCGGCGAACGCGTAGCAGGTGGCGAAGAGCGCCAGGGCGAGGACGAGGGTGCGCCCGAAGAAGAACGGCACGTTGAGCCACACGGCCTTGACCGCCACCGGCTCGGTCACCCACGGGTAGAGCCAGGTCCGGCCCGCGAACAGCAGCGCCATCAGCACGAAGGCCACCGGCAGGAAGCCGATGGTGGTGACGGCCAGCCGTCGCACGCTCGGCGACCAGCGCGCCTCGGTCAGCTGCATCATCCCCGCGATGGCCGGGCCGGTGACCGCGAGCCCGGACCAGAACACGAGGTTGACCAGGTAGATCGACCACGCGCGCGGCCAGTCGGACGCCGTCACGAACGCCAGGGCGCCGAGCGCCGCCAGCACGCCCCACAGCGCCGTCATTTCTGCGCCAGCGAGCGGAGGTAGTTCACGATGTGCCAGGCCTCCTGAGAGGACAGGGCCTCGCCGTAGGCGGGCATCACGGCGCCGCCGACCACGATGTAGCTGTGCCAGTAGCCGTCGGTGCGCTGCCGCTGCAGCTCGGCGTTGGTCAGGTCCGGCGTCGGGATGAACTTCGTCGCCACCGGGCCGGACGTGCCGCCCTTGGCTTGGGGCCCGTGGCAGGGCGTGCAGAACGTCTGATAGTGCTGGCGGCCCGTCGCCACCGAGGACTCGGTGGCCTTGACCGGATTCGGCATCTTGGTGGCGAGCTCGCGCTGATCCTTGGGAATGACCAGCGACGCGCCACGCGGCACCACGCCGCTCGGCATGGAGAACGACCGCTCGCCGGGCATGATCCGGGCGGTCTGCGTCATGTTGTCGACCCAGCGGAACGCCACCACGCCGCCCAGGAGCGCCCCCGCCCCGCCGATGATCAGCAGCACCAGGATGAAGACGTATTTCACGCGCGGACCTCCTCGGCGCCGGCGCCGCGGAGGATCTCGCGCACCGAGGCCGCCCGCTCGGCCGCGCAGTGGACGGCCACGCCGAAGCGGTCGTTGGTGAACCGGACGTCGTAGCTGGGCGAGGTCCGGAACTGCGGCAGCCGGCCCAGCGTGACCAGCCCGATCAGGGTGGCGATCCCGCCGAAGAGGACCATCAACTCGAACATGATGACGACGTAGGGTGGGCTGACCGGCAGCCCCATCGGCGGCTTGCCGCCGACGATGAGATCCCACTTCAGCGCCGACCACGCGGTCAGGATCCAGCCCGAAGCCAGCCCGGTCAGCCCGCCCAGCAGCGTGAACAGGCGGACCTTGCTTACCGGCCGGTCCCGCTCCACCACGTCCTCGATCTCGTGCACCGGCACCGGCGTGTAGACGGTGAGGTCGTGATAGCCCTTGGCCTTGAGCTCTTCGAGCGCCCGCACGGTCGTGTCGACGTGGGCAAAGACGCCGAGGATCGTCTCAGTGGTGGCCGGCATGCCTCGTGTCCTTCATCGGCGCGGAGAGGGTTTCCTTCACCTCGACGACCGACAGCGACGGCAAGAGCTTGATGAAGCCGAGGAACAGGAGGAAGAACCAGGCGAAGCTCCCGACGATGATCGTGGAGTCGGTGAGCGTCGGCACGTAGATGCCCCAGGTGGCCGGGTAGAAGTCGTGGCCCAGCGAAGGAACGATGATGTTGAAGCGCTCGAACCACATCCCGATGAGGACCAGGATCGACACGACGTACAGGATCACCGGATTCGTCCTCGCCGGCTTCCAGAACAGGATCAGCGGCGACACGCAGTTGCAGAAGTACATCGTCGCCAGGGCCCACCAGTACGTCCCGGTCAGCCGCCAGAACAGCGAGGCCTTCTCGAAGTGGTCGCCGCTGTACCAGGACGTGAACGCCTCGCAGGCGTAGAAGTAGGTCAGCACCAGGCCGGTGACCAGGATGAGCTTGGCCATCATCTCCAGGTGGCGATCGCGGATGTAGGCGTGCAGGTGGAAGAAGTGCCGCATGGGCAGCACCAGCACCAGCACCATCGCGAAGCCCGAGAAGATCGCCCCGTCGACGAAGAACGGGGCGAAGAGCGTCGAGTGCCAGCCGGGGACGAGGGCCACCGCGAAGTCCCACGACACCACACTGTGCACCGACAGCACCAGCGGCGTGGCCAGGGCCGCGAACAGGCCGTAGGCGCGCCGGTAGTGGCGCCACTGCCGGTCCGAGCCCTCCCAGCCGAGCGACAGCATCGCGAACACCCGCCGGCGCCAGCCGGTGGAGACATCCCGCACGGCCGCGATGTCCGGCACCAGCCCCACGATGAAGAACACCGTGCTGATCGACAGGTACGTGGAGATCGCGAACACGTCCCACACCAGCGGCGACTTGAAGTTGGGCCAGAGGTCGCGCTGGTTCGGGTACGGCAGCAGGAAGTAGGCGAACCACATGCGGCCGGCGTGGATCAGCGGGAACAGCCCGGCCGTGAGCACCGCGAAGATCGTCAT
>JBGPZN010000275.1:0-4983 GCA_041493815.1 Methylomirabilia bacterium | reverse complement strand
GGCAGAGCCGGGCGTCGAGCGCAGCGGCCCGGATGATCGCGTCGGCCAGCGCGGGATTGGCGAAGAGCCGGCGCTGGATCCGCACCGAGTCGGCCAGCTCGTCGCCGATCTCCGCCCGCCAGCGCGCCTCGTAGTCCGCCAGCCGCGCGGCGGAGCCGTCCCCGCTGGCCACGACGTCGGCGGCCACCTCGCCCGCGTGGCGACCGGTCACCATCGCGTAGTAGATGCCCTCGCCCGTGTAGGCGTTGACGAAGCCGCCGGCGTCGCCGCACACGAGCATCCGCTCGGCGTACGTCCGCCCCAGGGGCCCGCCCAGCGGCAGGCGATAGGCCTTGAAGTTGGCGGGGTTGGAGCGGCCGCGCACGATGCCGCGAGCGGCGACCTCCTCGAGGAACCGCGCGTGGTGCGCGTAGGGCGGGCCGCTCAGCGAGCGCTTGAAGAACGGCAACAGGAAGCCGACGCCGGCGTCCACGCAGTCGCGCTTGGGGAACACGTAGCCGTAGCCCGGCCAGCCCTTGTAGCCGTAGGCGACGTACATCGTGTCGGGCTCGGCCACCGCCAGCTCGGCCAGCGGCGTCTCCTCCATCGTGTCGATCGCCAGCACCTCGTCGGCGAAGCCAGGCGTGAGCCCGGCCGCGCGCGCGACGACGCTGTTGACGCCGTCGGCCCCGATGACCACCCGCGCGGTGAACGCGCGGCCGTCCACGCACCGCACGACGACGACGCCCGGCCCGCGCTCGACCTCGGTCGCGCGCGCCCCTTCCAGAACCCGCGCGCCCTCGGCGCGGGCCCGCGCGAGCAGGGCCGCGTCCAGTTCGGTGCGGCGCAGGGTGAGGTAGAACGGCGCGTCGCCCGAGGCCACCACCGAGTGGCCGCCCGGCGACTCCATCCGCACGCGGCGGATCTCGTGGATCGCGACGCTGGCGCGCAGGTGGTCGGCCAGGTCGGGGAATCGCCGGTACACGCCGTACCGGATGCCGCCGCCGCACGGCTTGTCACGCGGGAAACGCTTCTTGTCGAGCACGAGGACGTCGACGCCCCGCCGGGCGAGGGCCAGCGCGGCCAGCGAGCCGGCCGGCCCGCCGCCGACCACGACCACGCCGGCGTCGAGGGATGGCACCGGGACAGCGTACTCCACACGCCGGGTACAATGAGCGGCGATGCCGCCCTTCCTGCCGTTCGTCCACCGCTGGTTCGCCGAGACGTTCCGCGAGCCCACCCAGCCGCAGCGCGAGGGCTGGGAGGCCATCGCCTCCGGCCGCGACACCCTGATCGTCGCCCCCACGGGCTCAGGAAAGACGCTCGCGGCATTCCTCTGGGCCCTCGATCATCTGCACCGACTGGGACTCGAGGGACGGCTGGAGGACCGCGTCTACGTCGTCTATATATCGCCCCTGCGCGCGCTCAACAACGACATCGAGAAGAACCTGCGCGAGCCGCTGGCCGGCATCCGCGCCGCCGCCGCGGCCGACGGCCTGCAGCTTCCGGAGGTCCGCGTGGCCGTCCGCACCGGCGACACGCTGGCCGCGGCCCGCCAGGCGATGACCCGGCGCCCGCCCCACGTGCTCATCACCACGCCGGAGTCGCTCTACATCCTGCTCACGACCCAGGGGTTCCGCCCCGCGCTGGCCCAGGCCCGGTTCGTCATCGTGGACGAGGTCCACGCGCTGATGGCCAACAAGCGCGGCGCCCACCTGGCGCTCTCGCTGGAGCGCCTGCAGGCACTGGTGGCCGAGCGCGAGCCCGGCGGGCGGCCCCAGCGTATCGGCTGCTCGGCCACCGTGCGGCCGGTAGAGGACGCGCTCGCCTTCCTCACCGGCGCCACGGCGCACGAGCCGATCGCGATCGACGCCGGGTTCTCGCGCGATCTCGACGTGCAGGTCGTGGCCCCCGTGGACGACTTCCTGACCGCGACGAGCGACACGGTCTGGGACGCGGCGCTGCAGCAGATCGCCGAGCTGGTCCACGCCCACCGCACGACGCTGGTGTTCGCGCAGAGCCGGCGCGCGGCGGAGCGGCTCGCGCGCGACCTCAACGACCGCGTCCCCGACGGCCGCGTGGCCGCGCACCACGGTTCGCTCTCCCGCCGGGCCCGGCTGGAGGCCGAGAACCGGCTCAAGGCCGGCGAGCTGCGGGCGCTCGTCGCCACCTCGTCGCTGGAGCTCGGCATCGACGTGGGCGCCATCGACCTGGTCGTGCAGGTGCAGTCACCCCGCAACGTGGCCGCCGCGCTGCAGCGGGTGGGCCGGGCCGGCCACCTGCTCTCACGCACCTCGAAGGGCCGGATCGTCGTGACCAAGGGCGAGGAGCTGATGGAGGCCGCCGCGGTGGTGCGCACCATCCGCGAGCGCTCGCTCGACCGGATCGCGATGCCGGAGGCGCCGCTCGACGTCCTCGCCCAGCAGATCATTGCCGCCGTCGCCGCCGAGTCGCTCGACGTCGACGTGCTCCATGCGCGCTTCCGCAACGCCGCGCCGTATCGCGCCCTCACCCGTGAGACTTTCCTTGAAGTCGTCCGCGCCGTGGCCGAGCCGCTCCCCAACGAGGTGAAGGGCGTCGCCCCGCGCATCCTGTGGGATCGCGTGAACGATCGGCTGCACGCGCGGCGCGGCAGCCGTTTCCTGGCGATCACCGCCGGCGGGACGATCCCCGACGCCGGCCTGCTCGACGTCTACGTGGCCGAGACGGACTTGAAGGTCGGCACGCTCGACGAGGAGTTCGTCTCCGAGAGCCTGCCCGGCGACGTGTTCCTGCTGGGCTCCCGCGCCTGGAAGATCGCCAAGGTGCGCGCCGACCGCGTGCTGGTCGAGGACGCCCAGGGCATGTCGCCCACGATCCCGTTCTGGAAGGGCGAGCACCCCTCGCGCTCGTGGGATCTCGGGCTGGCCGTGGGGCGGCTGCGCCGTGACGCCGCCGACCGCGTCGACGCGCCGGACTGGCAGGCGTGGGCGGCGCGCGAGTGCGGCTGCGACGCGCGGGCGGCGGCGGCCATGAAGGCGTGGCTGGTCAAGGCCGGCGAGGTGCTGCAGGGCGTGCCCGACGACCAGGGCATCGTCGTGGAGTCGTTCTCCGACGAGATGGGCGGCCGCCACGCCATGATCCACTCGGTCTTCGGCATGCGGATCAACGGGGCCTGGGGCATGGCGCTGCGCGAGCAGGTCCGCCGCCGCTTCGGGCTGCTGGCCGAGACCAGCCACGTGGACGACGGGATCTTGCTGTCGTTCGCCCCGGGCCAGGTGCCGCCGGCGCCGGAGCGGCTGGTCACGCTGGTCGCCCCCGAGGAGGTCGACACGCTGCTGGGGGAGGCGCTGATCGGCTCGCCGATGTTCGCCACGCGCTTCCGCCACGCCGCCGTGCGCGCGCTGTTCATCCCGCGCATGACGCGCGGCCAGCGCACCCCGGCCTACCTGCAGCGGCTCAAGGCCGACGCTCTGCTGGAGTCGGTGCGCGGCCAGCCCGACTTCCCGGTCGTGGCGGAGACGCTGCGCGAGTGCTTCCACGACGCCTACGACGTGCCGCGGCTCAAGCGCTTGCTCGAGCGGCTGCACGACCGCGAGCTGTGGACACGTCACGTGGATACGCCCCTGCCCTCGCCGTTCGTCTACCCGCTACTGCTGGCCTGGGACTGGGCGTACCTGGACGCCGGCCACGCCGAGGAGCGGCGCAGCGACACGATCGCCATGCGCAAGGCGTGGACCGTGGCGCCGGGACCGCTGCGCCCCGAGATCGTCGCCGCGGTCGAGGCCGAGCTGCAGAAGACCACGCCCGACCGCCGCGCCCGCGACGCCAACGAGCTGGCGGCGATCCTCGACGACCTGGGCGATCTCACGCGCGAGGAGATCGCCGAGCGCGTCCTCGCCGACGCCGATGGGTTGATGGCGTCGCTGGAGGCCGAGCGGCGGATCGCGCCGGTGGAGTTCGGGGGCGGCCGGCGCGCCTGGATCCCCGCGCCCGACGCCACGCTCTACGCGGGGCTGGCGACCGAGGCCGGGCTCGAGCGACTGGCCCTCCGCGTGCTCCGCACTCGCGGCCCGGTGACCGCCGACTGGCTGGCCGCGCGCTACGGCCTGACCGCCGCCGACGTCACGCCCGCCCTCGGGCGCCTCGTCCTGCGCGGCGTCGTGCGCACGGGTGAGTTCGTCACCCAGGTGGCCGCACCGCAGTTCGTCCACGTGGCGGTGCTGGACGAGATCCAGCGCCGCCAGGTCCACGCGCGGCGGATCCCGCGGCCGGTGGCCACGGCCGAGCAGTTCTCGGCATTCCTCCTGCGCCGCCATCACCTGCATCCCGAGCACAAGCTGGTGGGGCCGCCCGGCGTCCTCGCGGCGCTGGAGCTGCTGCAGGGCGAGGACTTCCCGGTGCGCGTCTGGGAGCAGGACTTGCTCTCGGCGCGCGTCGAGGACTACCAGCGTGAGTGGCTCGACCGGCTGGGGCTCTCGGGCGAGATCGTGTGGACGGTCTTCGAGCCAGCGGCTGGCGAGCGCGGACGCGTAGGACGGGTCGGCGTCGCCCTGCGCGACAACATCGGCTGGCTGCGGGAGAGTGCCGAGCGCGCCGAGCTCGACCCCCGCATCAAGAACGTCCTGCTCCACCTGCAGCTTCGCGGCGCCTCCTTCGCGCGCGACCTCGCCCGGGTTGCCGGCCTGGACCCGGCCCAGACGCTGGCGGCGCTGTGGGATCTGTTCCGGACAGGACTGGCGAGTCCCGACACGTTCAGCGCGATCGTTGCCGCCACCGCGGCGCCACGCCCGGGGGCCGAGCGGCCGGTCATGCGCAGGCGCACACGTCGTGGCCAGGCGCGGGGGCCGCTGGCCCAGTTGCCGCCGGTCGGACGCTGGAGCGTCCTGGCCGAGGACGAGCCACTGTCGCCCGAGGAGCGCGACGAGGCGCGCGCCCACCTGTTGCTGGCGCGCCACGGCGTGCTCACGCGCGAGCTGGCGCGCGGCGATTGGTCCACGCTGCGCCACGTCCTGCTGCGCATGG
>JBGPZN010000541.1:0-2556 GCA_041493815.1 Methylomirabilia bacterium | reverse complement strand
GGGCGAGAGCGTCGACCTCACGCTGAGCGTGCCCGTCGGCGCCGCCACCCTGGGCCGGGCGAAGACGACGCTGAGCATCCGCGACGCCCCGCCGGTGGTGGAGGAAGGATCGAGGCGGGCGCCGTAAGGCGCGACGAGGGCGGCGAGCCCTCGCCCGAGCGGTGAACGGTGGCTACTATCACCGGGCGGGAGGGCAGCATGGCCGAGGCGGGGATCTCGTCGGCGGACTGGTACGAGCGGCGGCGGCTGGCCGTGCTCGACAGCCACTTGACCTACGTGCAGGTCGGCGTCGGCGACCCGATCGTGTTCCTGCACGGGAACCCGACGTCGTCGTACCTGTGGCGCAACGTCATTCCCCACCTCGCCGGCCGCGGCCGCTGCCTGGCACCGGACCTCATCGGCATGGGCCGCTCGGGCAAAGCCCCGAGCGGCCACTACCGCCTGGCCGACCACGTCCGCTACCTCGACGCCTGGTTCGAGGCGCTCGACCTGCGCCGGGTCGCGCTCGTGGTTCACGACTGGGGCTCGGCGCTCGGCTTCCACTGGGCCCGGCGCCATCCCGAGCGCGTGAGGGCGCTGGTGTACATGGAGGCGATCGTGCGCCCGGTGGTGTGGGCCGAGTGGCCGGAGGCGGCCCGGAAGATCTTCCAGGCGCTGCGCACGCCGGCCGGCGAGGAGATGATCCTGGCCAAGAACGTCTTCGTCGAGCGCATCCTGCCGGCCAGCGTGCTGCGCGGCCTCGCCCCCGAGGAGATGGAGCGCTACCGCGAGCCGTTCCGGGAGCCGGGCGAGAGCCGGCGGCCGACACTGACGTGGCCGCGCGAGATCCCGATCGACGGCGAGCCCGCCGACGTGTCGGCGCTGGTGAACGACTACGCCGCGTGGCTGGCGCGCAGTCCCGTGCCCAAGCTGTTCGTCAACGCGAACCCGGGCTCGATCCTGGTCGGGGCTCAGCGCGAGTTCTGCCGCGAATGGCCGAACCAGCAGGAAGTGACCGTCAAGGGCAGCCACTTCCTGCAAGAGGACTCGCCCGTCGAGATCGGCCAGGCGATCGCCCGCTTCCTGCGAGCGTTGTAGACCTCGCGGCGGCGATTCAGCGGGGCCGGCGCTCGATCGAGACCACGAGCAGGGCGTCGGGGACTTCCTTGAGGGCGAACGCGATGTGATCGCCCGCACGGATCCCCTCGAAGAGGGCGGTGGAGGCGACGAGGAAGGGCATCGTCATCGCTTCGGCCATCAGGCCGGGAATGGCCTCGTGGCGGATCACGATCACCGGCCGCGTGGCGTGCAAGTCCGAGGGCGGCGGGAGCACGGCGAGCACGACGCCGGTGCCCCGCCAGTCAGACGTGACGGAGCGGACGGGCTGGGCGGCGGCCGGCGCCACCAGCGCGGCGACCAGGAGCAGGATCGAGAGCAAGCGCGCCTGTCCCCGCACGGCCCGAGCATACTCCAGTCGCGCTCGGATAGAATACGGGCCGCCATGGACATCCTCGCCCACCACGCGCAGGTCCATCCCGACACGCCGGCGCTGATCGAGGACGGGCGCCGGCTGACCTGGCGCGACTACGTCGAGGCGCGCAACCGGCTCGCTCACGCCCTGGCCGACCTCGGGCTGGCGAGGGGCGAGCACGTGGTGCTCTACGCCCACAACTCGCTCGAGGTGCTGCTGGCCTCGGCCGCCGCCCGCGCGCTGGGCCTGATCCCGGTGCCGATGAACCATCGCCTCACCGCGGAGGAAGTGGCCTACATCCTCGACGACTCCGACGCCGTCGCCGTCTTCGCCAGCGACGCGTTCGTCCCCATGCTCGAGCGCGTGCGCGCGCAGGCGCCGAAGGTGCGTCACGTCGTGCTGCTGGGCGCCGAGCGCCGGCCCTGGGCGCACCACCTCGGCGACCTCATGGCGGCGGGGCGCCCGGCGCCGGTGGCGGCGGCGGAGGGCCTCGGCGGCTCGATGATCTACACGGCCGGCACCACGGGCAAGCCGAAGGGCGCGCTCCGCCGCGCCAGCGACCCCGCCGCGGTGCTGCCCCGCGTGACCGCGCTGAACTGCGTGGCGCCGGACGACGTGCACCTGGTGGCGGGGCCGCTCTACCACTCGGCCCCCAGCGGCTTCGCGCTCTATGCTCACATGCTGGGGCAGACGGTCGTGGTCATGCGCAAGTTCGACGCCGAGGAGGCGCTGCGCACGATCGAGCGACACCGGTGCACGACGACGTTCATGGCGCCCACGCTGCTCAAGCGCCTGGTGGACCTGCCGGCCGACACGCGCGCGCGCCACGACGTCTCCTCCATGCGCTCCATCGTGATGGCGGCGGCTCCCTGCCCCATGCGCGTCAAGGAGGAGATCCTCGCCTGGTTCGGGCCGGTGTTGTACGAGTTCTACGGCTCGACCGAGCTCGGCGTGAACACCGTGCTGGCGCCCCGGGACATGCTGCGCAAGCCGCACTCGTGCGGGCGGGCCGCGCCCGGCGTCGAGCTGGCGGTGCTCGACGACGACGGCCGCCCGCTGCCGGCCGGCCAGCCCGGCGAGCTGCACGTGCGCCGCGACCCCGGGAT
>JBGPZN010000195.1:0-6467 GCA_041493815.1 Methylomirabilia bacterium | reverse complement strand
GTGGGGCTCGACCGTGGGCTCGATCCTCGGTCCCAGCCTCATGAAGCCGGCGGTGAGCGTGGGCGCCCTGCTCGGGCTCTCACCGGTGGGCAGCGCGTTCCTCATCAGCGTGACCGGCTACCTGATGTCGGCGCTCCTGGTCGAGGTGTTCCTGCGGCCCGATCCGCTGCAGATCGCGCGGCGGCTGGACGCGCCGGTCGGCGGCGCGCCGGCGGCGCTCGCCCGTCCGCTCGGCGCGATCGCGCGCGATCCGCGCGTGCGCATCGCGTTCGGCTCGCTGATGGCCGGCCAGCTCGTGATGATCGGCACCACCTCGACCTCGCCGGTGTACCTGCACGACCACGGGTATCAGGTGGGGACGATCGGGCTGGCGGTGGCGATGCACCTGGGCGGCATGTACGTCGCCTCGCCGCTCTCCGGCTGGCTCGCCGATCGCTTCGGGCGGGGGATGATGATCGCCGTCGGCGGCCTCGTCCTGCTCTTCGCGATGGCGGTGGCCGGCCTCGTGCCCAGCCGCGAGAGCGGCCTCGTGATGGTCGGCCTGTTCCTGAACGGCGTGGGCTGGAACTTCGCTTTCGTCGCCGCCAGCGCACTGCTCACCGACGCCCTGTCGCCGGCCGAGCGCGCCTCGATCCAGGGGCTAGCCGACCTGGTCATGGGGTTACTCGGCGCCTTCGGCAGCGTAGCCGGCGGGCTCATCCTTGGCACGCTCGGCTTCGGCACCCTCAACGCGCTCGGCTCCGTGGTGATCGTCGCCGGCCTCGTCCTCGGCATCCGGCACCTGCCGCTCGCCCAACGCGCCGGCCTGAGGGAAGTTCGCGCGTGAGGGTGAGGCGAGTTGACAGCGCGCCACCTCGAGGTTACGAATACGCGGTAGAAGACCGACGATGACCATGCCGCGCCTCGTCATGTGGGGGTTCGTGGTGCTCCTGGTGGTCCTGCCTTGCCTCGGCTTCGCCGCCGGAGAGCCGGCCCTGCACATCTGGAACAAGCATCCGCGTCACGCCAGTGGCCACGACGGCTCGAGCCGGGTGGTGTGGAAGCCCACGCCCGGCACGTTGAATGCGCCGCCCCCGGCCCAGGTCCTGGCGCTGATCGGTCGCCTGTCGCCGCCCCCGCTGCGGGCGGTGACCCCGCCGTTGCTTCGTCCGCCGTTCGTGCCGCCCCGCGCCTAGCTCGTCCGCCGTCACTCGTCACGCTCCACTGGCTCTACCCATCGTGTGTCGTCTGCCGGGCGGGTCTACCCCCGGCCGTGACGACGGGAGGACTGGCGATGTTCGGAATCGGCAAGGTGACGTGCGTGTGCTGTGGTGCCCGGGTGCGCCGGCGCGAAGCCCGCAAGGGTCAGGACGCGCGGGGTGGATGCGTCTGCGACGTGTGCTTCGGCCGGTGGGACACGACCGGCCGGCGGTGCGCGGCGTGCGAGACACCCGTGCGAGGGATGCAAGACATCGGGCTGTTCGCCGACCGCCGGGCGCTGGGCCACGCCGATTGCGGGGGCGCCCGGATCCTGCGGGCCTGACGGTCATGGCGGAGCTGGCTAGCCGCCTGCTCGTCCTGACGGTCGTCGCGTTCTGCCTCTGGGTCGTCCTGCTGCGGGCCCTGCGTCGCGTGAGCCCGCCGATCTCGGGGATCGTCGCCGCGCTGGTGAGCTGGGGCGGCGCCAGCGTCGCGGCCGGGTGGATCGTCGCCATTCTCCGGCGCACCGGGTACTGGCCGCTGGTCTAGCGATGATGCGTCGCTATGCCATCGTCGCCGGCAGCGTGGCGGCGGCGACCGGGATCAGTCTGCTCGCCCGGCCGCTCACCCACGCGCCGGCCTCCCCGTTGTTCGTCGCCGCCGTGATGGTGAGCGCGTGGCTGGGAGGTCTGGGCCCGGGCCTGGCGGCCACCGCCCTGGCCGTCGTGGCGCTCGACGGCTTGATGTCGCCGTCGTTCGTCCTGAACGAGGACGTCGTCGCGCGGCTGGCGGTGTTCACGCTGGCGGCACTGTTCGTCAGCACGCTCGACTCGGCGCGCCGTCGCGCCCAGGCCGGCCAGGCCGAGGCCCTGGCCCTCGAGCGGGAGGCCCGGGCGGAGGCCGAGGCCGCCACGCGTGCGAAGGACGAGTTCGTCACGATGGTGGCGCACGAGCTGCGGACCCCGCTGACCGCCATCGCCGGCTGGGCGGCCGCCCTGCATTCCGAGAAGCTTCGTCCCGAGCAGCGGGCGCGCGCACTGGCGGCGATCAAGCGCAGCGTGGCGTTGCAGGGGCGCGTGGTGGAGGATCTCGTCGATCTATCGCGGGTGGCGCGGGGCCGGCTCAGCCTGCAGGTCGCCTCGGTAGACCTGCGCGCCGTCGTCGAGGCGACCGGCGAGGCCTTCACGGCCATCGCCGCCAGCCGTGGCGTCAAGGTCTCGATCCGGGTGGGGCCTGCTGCTCCCGTGGTGGTCGGCGACGCCGCGCGTCTGCAGCAGGTGATCTCGAACCTCATCGGCAATGCCGTGAGGCACAGCCCGCCGGAAGGGACCATCCACGTCGACCTCGACGCGGCCGACAGCCTCGCGCGGATCGCGGTGCGCGACGAGGGCGCGGGCATCTCGGCCGAGCTCCTGCCCCACGTCTTCGAGCGCTATCGGCAGGGCGCCAGCGACGCCGAGCAGGCCGGGCTCGGTCTCGGCCTGGCCATCGTCCGGGCCCTCGTCGAGCTGCACCACGGCCGCGTCGAGGCCAGCAGCGCGGGTGTCGGACAGGGCGCTACCTTCACGGTGTTCCTGCCGCTCGCGACAACTTCGCGCTTCACTCGGGCTGACCCTCCCGGCACCGGATAGGCCAGCAGCACAGGAGTCGGGGGAGTTTGAGGGGCCATCTCGGGGCCCCTCAATACAAATGACAGGCGGCGAAGCGGCCCGGTCGAACTTCCTTCCAGCCCGGCTCGGCCGTGCGGCACTGCGGCATCGCCCGCGGGCAGCGGGGATGGAAGCGGCACCCCGCCGGCGGGTTCATCGGATTCGGGACCTCGCCCGTCAGCACGATCCGCTGACGCCGCGCCGAGGGGTGCAGCGGCAGCGCCGCCGACAGGAGCGCCTGTGTGTAGGGATGCAGCGGCTCGGTGTAGACGGCGTCGCACTCGCCGGTCTCCACGAGCCGGCCCGCGTACATGACGGCCAGGCGGGTGGCCAGGAAACGGGCGGCGGCGAGGTCGTGCGAGATCATCACGTACGCCAGCCCCAGCTCTTCCTGGAGCCCCTTCAGCAGATTGAGGATCTGCGCGCGGATCGAGACGTCGAGCGCCGACACCGGCTCGTCGAGGACGATGAGCCGGGGCGAGGTCACCAGCGCCCGCGCGATGGCGATGCGCTGGCGCTGGCCGCCGCTGAACTCGTGGGGGTAGAGAGCGCCGCTGTCGCGCCGCAGCCCGACCTGCTGCAGGACCTCAGCGACGCGCTCGCGCACCGCACCGCCATCGGGTGGTAGCGGCTCGGCGACGATGTGCTCCACGCGCATCCGAGGATCGAGCGAGCTGTACGGGTCCTGGAACACGGCCTGCACCGCGCGGCGATAGCGCGCGAGGTCGGTGCGGGTGAACGTCGCCGTCGGCTGGCCGTCGAAGAGCAGGGAGCCCGCGGTGGGACGCTCCAGCAGCAGGAAGATCCTGGCCAGCGTGGTCTTCCCCGAGCCCGACTCGCCGACGATCCCCAGCGTCTCGCCCTCGGCCACCTGCACGCTCACGCCGTCGACGGCCTTGATCCAGCCCCGCGCGCGGCCCAGCGTCATCCCCCGGGTGGCGGGGAAGTGCTTCTGCAGCCCCACGCCCTGCAGCATCATCGCGACGCCGTCTCGGCGGCGAGGGCGGCCCAGCAGTGGGCGACGTGACCGCCGTCCAGGGGAACCGCCGGCGGGTACTCCGTGTCGCACTGCGACCGCCGCTCGGGACAGCGCGGCGCGAACGGACAGCCCGGCGGCAGCCGTGCGAGGTCCGGCGGCTGCCCACCGATCTCGACCAGCCGCCGGTGCTTCCGCTCGCCGTCCGGCAGGCAGCGCAGGAGGGCGCGCGTGTAGGGATGCGCCGGGTGGTCGAAGACGTCGAGCGTGCGGCCGATCTCCACGATGCGCCCGGCGTACATCACGGCCACCCGGTCGGCGTTGGCCGCCACGATCCCGAAGTCGTGGGTGACCAGGATGACCGCCACGCCGGTGGCCCGCTGCACGTCCTTGAGCAGGTCGAGGTACTGGGCCTGGATCGTCACGTCGAGGGAGGTCGTCGGCTCGTCGGCGATGAGCAGCCGCGGCGCGCACGACAGTGCGATGGCGCTCGACACCCGCTGGCGCATGCCGCCGCTGAGCTGGTGCTGATAGTGCGCGAGCCGGCTGGCGGCACCGGGGATGCGCAGGCGCGAGAGGGCGTCCAGCACGCGCTCGCGCAGGGAGGCGCCGCGCAGCCCCTGGTGCAGCCGCACCACCTCGCCGAGCTGGGTGCCGATCGTCAGCCCCGGGTTCAGCGACGTCATCGGGTCCTGCAGCACCATGGCGATCTGCTTGCCGCGCACGCGCCGCATCTGGGCGGGCGTCTTGTCGAGCAGATTCTCACCGTCGAGGAGCACGCGGCCGCCGACGATGCGCCCGGCCGGCTCGGGCACGAGCCGCACCAGCGACAGGCACGTCACCGACTTGCCGGAACCGGATTCCCCGACCAGGGCGAGCGTCTCCCCCGCGTCGAGCGTGAAGCTCACACCGTCCACCGCCCGGGTGACGCCGCGGCGGGTGTAGAAATACGTTTGCAGATTTTCGACCTCGAGCAGCGCCATCAACGGCCCTTGAGCCGGAGCTCCTCGTAGGGCGAGGAGTAGCCGTGGTTGGCGATGAGGCCGAGCCCCGACTCGGCGACCCGCGGACCGACGCCGTTCAGGAAGGCCGGCTCGAGCAGCGGGGCGAACATCGCCTTGTCGTGGACGAGCTGCTGGATCCGGTGCAGGATCGCCTCGCGCTTCTTGCGGTCCGGCTCGGCCGCCTGCTCGCGAAAGAGACCGTCGATGTCGGCGTAGCCGCCGTAGGCGTACATACCCTCCGAGAAGACGAACGCCTCGATCCGCGTGGGCGCGTTGCCGAAGGCGGCGCTGCCCTGGCGATGGAGGTTCTTCAGCTTCTTCTCCTGGTTCGCCTTGATGACGGCCGCCCGCTCCATCGGCCGCAGCTTGACGCGGATGCCCACGCGCTGCAGGTCGTTGGCGACGGTTTCCGCGATCGAGGCGTAGACCATGTCCGCGGTCATCTGGCCGGCCTCGAAGCCGTTCGGGTAGCCGGCCTCGGCCAGCAGCTGCCGGGCCCGGCCAGGATCGAACGGGTAGGGCGGCGCGGGCCACGCGAACTCGAACGCGATCGGCACGATGCTGCCGGTCACCTTGGCCAGGCCGAGATACTCCGCCTGATTGAGGCCCGGCCGGTCGATGGCGAGGTTGGCGGCCAGCCGCACCCGGCGATCGGCCCAGGGCGACTTCGGGTCCCACTGGTCGATGAACATCACCCACTCGGTGAACGCGCCCGAGGTCGGCTTCAGCGACAGGCCCGGCGTCCGCGTGATCTCCTCGGCGAGCGCACCGCGAATCGAGTACGCGATGTCGGCCTCGCCCCGCTTGAGCATCGCCAGCCGGGTGGCCTCGTCGGGGACCACCTTGAGCACCAGGCGCTTCACGCTCGGCACCTTCCGCCAGTACTGCTCGTACGCCTCCAGCACCAGCTCGATGCCCGGCGTGAACGACACGAACCTGTACGGCCCGGCCCCGATCGGCGCCTTCTTGAATCCGTCGTCGCCGACCTTCTCGACGTATTTGCGAGGGACGATCCACGCCGCCCCGGTCGCCGGCGTGCCGAAGAAGGTCATGAAGTCGGGCCAGGGCGTCTTGAGGCGGAAGCGAACCCGCAGCGGATCGACGAGGTCCACTGAGGCCACGCGCGCCTTCAGCGGTGTGGCGGCGGCGCCCTTGTAGCGCTCGAAGGAGAACTTCACGTCGTCGGCGGTGAGCGCATCCCCGTTGTGGAATCTCACGCCCGGCCGCAGGACGAACTCGTAAACGAGACCGTCGGGCGAGACGGTCCACGACTCGGCCAGGCTGCCGACCTGCGCCTTGCCCGGCATCGGCTTCACGAGCGCGTCGTGCAGCGCGTACAGGACCAGGAAGGGCGTGATGATCCCCGGCGTCTCGGCCGGGTCGAAGAAGGTCGGGGCGAGCGAGAAGTGCACGGCCCAGGTGAGCTGCCCCTCGGGTGCCGCGGTCACCGGCGCGGCGCTGGTGGCCGCGACGATCGTGATCGTGAGCGCCGCGAGGAGAGCCCGCGCCGGTCGCATGATGGAAGCCTCCCTGGCCAGCGCTCGTTACCTGTTCTTCAGCCGGACGTCTTCGTAGGGTGCCGAGAACGCCCAGCCGGTGATGAGCCCGAGGCCCGACTCGGCCACGCGGGGACCCTGCGCATGGATGAAGCCGAGCTCC
>JBGPZN010000484.1:0-2936 GCA_041493815.1 Methylomirabilia bacterium | reverse complement strand
TGTCGAGACCGCGGAGCAGCGATTCCTTGGTGAGCTGGGCGGCCAGCGGTGGCAGCGAGGCCAGGTGCGCCGCGACCTCGAGCGCCTGGTCCATCAGCTTGGCGTGCGGCACCAGCCACTGCGCCAGCCCGATGCGGTGGGCCTCTTCCCCCGACAGCGGGAAGCCGAGCGCCATGCGCATCGCGTGCCCCTTGCCCACCCAGCGCGCCAGTCGCGCCGCGCCGCCGTAGGCCGGCAGGATGCCCAGCGCGACCTGGGGCAGCCGCCACTCCGCCCGCTCGGAGGCCACGAGCAGGTCGCAGCAGAACGTCACGATGCAGCCGACGCCGACCGCGTAGCCGTTGACGGCGCCGATGAGCGGCTTGGGGAAATTGCCGAGCACCTCGAAGGCGCGGTGCTTGCGCTTGGGGATGCTCTTGATCAGCTCGGCGGTCGACCCCATCGTGTGGGTCTTCGGGTCCTTCAGGTTGGCCCCGGCCGAGAAGGCGCCGCCGCTCTCGTCGCCGGTCAGGATGGCGCAGCGGACGTCATCGTCGTCCTCCATGGCGTCGACGTGGCGCTGCAGCCCCTCGTTGAAGTCGGGCCCCCACGCGTTGCGCGCCGTCGGGCGGCTGAGCGTGACGATGCCGATGTGATCGCGCTTCTCGTAGACGACGGGCATGTCGATGTCCTCTCGGTTGGCGACCGCGAACGATCGAGGCTCAGTGCACCGTGCCGGCGGCCTCGCGCGCGGCCCGGCCGATGCCGATCCGCCGGGCCATGCTCACCCGCTGGATGTCCGCGGTGCCGCCGGGGTGCACGGCGATGATGCCGTTGCGCTGCTGCAGCTCCAGGAATCCGTCGGCCGAGCCCCAGGTCGCGTCGGTGGTGAGCGCGGCCGGCCCCACCGCCTCCAGGATCGCGCCGGTCATCCAGAGCCCGGTCATCTTGCGGTAGTACGAGAGCTGGGGGCCCTCGTAGGAGCGCGGGCGCTTGGCGTAGGTCAGCCAGAAGTTGCGTAGCCCGAACAGCCGCTGGACCTCGGTCTTGATGTAGACGTCGGCGAGCAGGTCACGCGTGTCGGCGTGCTGGGCGAGCGGAATGCCGTCACGCTTGGTGTCCTGGCAGTACGCGAGCAGGCGGTCCCACACGCGGTGGCGGCCGATACGGCCGCCGGCGCCGTGCTCCAGCTCCAGATGCGTGCTGGCCGCCTTCCAGCCGTTGTTCTCGCCGCCGACGAGCGCGAACGCGGGCACGCGCACCTGGTCGAAGAACACGGTGTTCTTCTGGACCGGATCGGTGCCCCCCTCGCCACCGGTGCCCATGAGCTCCATCGGCTGCACGGTGATGCCGGGCAGGCTGGCGTCGATCATGAACCACGACAGGTTCTCGTGGCGGGTCCCGCCGGGCTTGGTGCAGGCGATCATCCAGATGCGGTCGGCGCCGTGATCGCTGCCGACGAAGATCTTCTGCCCGTTGATCACGTACTCGTCGCCGTCGCGGATGGCCGCCGTGGTGACGCCGGCCAGGTCGGAGCCGGCGCCGGGCTCGGTCAGCAGCTGCCAGGTACGCACCTCGCCGCGATAGATCGGGGGCAGGAACGCCTGCTTCTGCGCCTCCGTGCCCCACACGAGAATCGTCGCCGAGCCCAGCTTGCCGCCGCTGTCGTAGTACGGCGGCAGGGCGAGGCCGACGCGATCGACCTCCTCCTCGAGGATGATGCTGTGATCGACGTCGAGCCCGCCGCCGCCGTACGGCCCCGGGGCTCGGGGGTACAGCCAGCCCTTGGCGCCGAGCGCGCGTCCGAGGGCGCGCAGCTCGCGGTAGCGCTGCAGGCTGTCCGCGGGCGAGGCCGGCAGGCGTGTGATCCCCGGCGGCACGTTGGCCTCGAGCCAGGCGCGCACCTCCCGGCGGAAACGCTGCTGCGCCTCGCTGTAGGTCACCTCGAAGTCCATACCTGCGCCTCCCCTGGCCGGTCTGGACGGATCATACCGGTTTTCGGCGCCGTGCTCCCGTCCCCCTCACTCCGACGCCGGCCGCAGGCTCTCGTCGATGACCTCCAGGAGCTGGCGAACGTCCAGCGGCTTCGTGAGGTACGCGCGCACGCCGGCGTCGAGCAGGCGCCGCAGCTCGCTCGACATCGCGTCCGCGCTGAGCACGACGACGGGAATGTCCCGCGTGCGCGGATCCGCGCGGAGCTGGACGAACACCTGGTCGCCGGAGATGTCCGGCAAGTGGCGGTCGAGCAGGATGAGGTCAGGGCCATGGGCGCGGGCGAGGTCGAGTCCCACCCGGCCCTGCATGGCCGACAGCACGGAGACGCCGGGCCGCTGGCTCAGAATGCTCTCGATGAGGCGCAGGTTCGACAGGTTGTCCTCGATGTAGAGGATCGTGCGCGGGCTCGCGTGCGCGTGGCCGGCGGGGCTGGGGCGCGCGGGAAGGCAGGCGGCGACGGCGACGGGAGCCGCCACCACCTGCAGCTCCACGGAAAAGGTGCTGCCGACGCCCGGCTGACTCTGCACGTACAGCGTGCCCCCCATGGCCTCGACGAGCGCCTTCGACAAGGCGAGTCCGAGGCCCGTGCCCTCCACCGCGCTCCCCTCGGCCCCCATCCGGTCGAACGGGGTGAAGAGCCGATCGAGCTTGTCGGCGGCGATCCCCTGGCCGGTGTCGCTCACCGAGATGCGCAGGCGCTCGTCGCCCACCGGCTCGCACGAGGCGTGCACCGTGCCGGCGGGACGGTTGTACTTGATCGCGTTCGACAGGAGGTTCAGGAGCACCTGCTGCAGCCGCTGGCGATCGGCCAGCACGTGCAGGTGCTCGTCGACCGCATCGGTTCGTACCGAAACGCCCAGCGTGGCCGCCGAGGGGCGGATCAGCTCCGCCGCCTCGCGGAGCGTCTCGGAAACCGGGACCGGCTCCAGCGAGAGCTGCGGGTGCCCGGCCTCGATCCGGCT
>JBGPZN010000109.1:0-9051 GCA_041493815.1 Methylomirabilia bacterium | reverse complement strand
CTTCGCCCCGACGTGATTGCGGCATGGTGCTGGGACCTTCTGGAGCCGTATCTCACGCGGAACCTGCTCAATCGCGGCGTCGCGCGCCCCACTCGCAAGCAGATCCTCGAGGAATTCGGCCGGGTGTGGCCCGCGATCACGGCGACGATCGGCGTGCAGGAACCGTTCGCCGGCACCATCCGCTTCAAGTGGCTGGTGCGCCTGGACGCCGCCGACACGGCGCCCTTCCTCGACGATCCCGCCGCGTGGCTCAGTGAGCGCTACGGCGGCGGCAAGTTCAAGATGAACCTGCACCACGGCCTGCACTTCGTGAACACGAAGAACTTCAAGCCGACGGGGGACCCGCGCTGGCTCGCGGTCCCCGCCCTCGAACTCGACTAGAACGTCACGCACGATCGAGGCGCGTCACGGCTCCGCCGGGACGCCCCGAACGTAGGGGGGCTTGGGAGCCATATCGGGGCCCCCATGATGGATGACAATGGCTGATGAGACGCGGCGGGTGCTGAAGCTCTTTGGCGTGGCGGTCACGAACCTCGAGGATGCGATCGACCAGCACAAGCCGGTGGACGAGATCATGAAGTGGGACGCCGAGCTGGCGGATCGCACGCGCGAGGTGCTGGCGCTGGTGGAGCGCCTACGCAGCCGTCGCATCGCCGGGTGAGCCCATGGTCCTGAAAGACGCGTCCGGCTTCGTGCTGAACCTGTCCGGGCCGCCGCGGCGGATCGTGTCGCTCATCCCGTCCATCACCGAGACGCTGTGCGCGCTCGGCCTGGCCGACGCCCTCGTCGGCGTCACCGCCTATTGCGTGGCGCCCCGCGAGGTGGTGCGCGGCAAGACCCGCATCGGCGGCGAGAAGGACCCTGACCTCGCGGCGATCCGCGCGCTCGAGCCCGACCTGGTCGTCGCCAACGTCGAGGAGAACGTGCGCGATCACGTCGAGACGCTGCGGGGTTGGGGCATCCCGGTGTGGGTGACCTACCCGCGTACGGTGGCCGCGGGCCTGGCCATGATCCGCGAGCTGGGCGAGATCACGGGCACCGCCCCGCGCGCCGCGGCGATCCTGGCCGACCTCGAGCCGCTCTACGCGCGGGTGCGGGCGGCCAGCGCGCGGCGGCGGCCGGTGCCGGTCTTCTACCCGATCTGGCGCCAGCCGTGGATGACGATCAGCGCCGATACCTACATCCACGACCTGCTGGCGGTGTGCGGCGCCGTCAACGTGTTCGGCGACCAACCCACCCGCTATCCGACGGTGACGCTCGACGAGATGGCGGCGCGGCGGCCGGAGGTCATCGTGCTCCCCGACGAGCCGTTCCGGTTCCGGCGCGCGCACCTGGACGACTTCGCCCCGTACGCCGACGTGCCCGCCGTGCGAGCCCGCCGCATCCACCTCGTGGACGGCAAGCCGTTCTCCTGGCATGGGCCCCGGGTCGGCGAGGCGCTGTGCACGCTGCCGGCGCTGTTCGGAGCCGCGGGTGGCTGAGGCCTGCCCGCGCTGCGGCGCCCTGGCGGCGGGCGAGCGATGCCCGCAGTGCGGCCTGGTGATCCCGCTCTACCACGCGTCGCTCGAGAAGCTCCGGCGCGGTCCGCCGGCGCCCCCGCCCGCCAGCGCCGGGCCGTCCGCCGGCGCCACGGTCTTCCGGCCGCCGAGCCCGGCCGCCACCCCCGCGCCGACGCCGGCGCCGGCGGCCAGCCGTCACCTGCGGTTCCACGGCCCGACCGGCAGCCTCTTCGGCATCCAGGCCGTGAACGTGCTCTTCACGCTGCTCACCCTGGGGATCTTCTATTTCTGGGGCAAGGCGCGCGTGCGCGCGTACCTGCTCGGTCAGAGCGAGCTGGAGCGTGATCGCTTCGCGTATCACGGCACCGGCAAGGAGCTGCTGATCGGCTTCGTCAAGGGTGCCGTCGTGTTCGGCGTTCCCGTCGTGGCGCTGAGCGTCCTGCCCCAGGTCTACGGCGCGCCCGACGCGGTGGCGAGCGCGCTGTCCTCGCTGCTGTGGCTGGTGGGGCTCCTGCTGGTGCCGGTGGCGATGGTGGGCTCGCGCCGCTACCGTCTCAGCCGCACCTCGTGGCGAGGCATCCGCTTCTCGTTCCGCGGTTCGGTCCGCGAGTTCGTGGGGATCTTCGTCGCCGGCAGCATCCTGACCTCGCTCACGCTGGGCATCTACTATCCCGTCTTCGTCACCAGGCGGCAGGCGTTCATGGTCTCGAACGCGTACTTCGGCTCGCGCAAGTTCGCCTTCGACGGCCACGGGCGCGCGCTGATCGGATCCTTCCTGCTGATGGCGCTGCTGTTCCTGCCCACGCTGGGGCTGTCGTGGTTCTGGTTCTCGGCGCGACGCAACCGCTTCTTCACCGAGCACACCCGCTTCGGCGCCACCCGCTTTCGCTCGACGGTCACGGGCGGGCAGCTGGCGTGGCTGCAGATCAGCAACGTGGTGGCGATCGTGTGCACGCTGGGCCTGGCCTGGCCGTGGACCGTCGTGCGCGGAGTCCGCTTCTACTTCCGCTACCTGACGCTGGAGGGGGCGCTCGACGTCGGCGACGTCCTTCAGGACGCCCGCGCCGCCTCCGCGACCGGTGAGGGGCTGGCCGGCCTTCTCGATGCCGACTTCGGCGTGAGCTGAGCCGCCCGGTGCCCGGGCCCGGGGCCCGCGACTGGGACGCGCACTACCTCGACGGCCGCTCGCCCATCCGGAGGCCGGCCCGGGTCACCATCGGTCAGGCGGGTCTCGAGATCACCCTGCTCGAGGCCGGCACCAGCTTTCGGTGGCCGCTCGGCGAGGTCCGCCAGACGCAGGGGTTCTACCCGGGCGAGCAGGTGCGGCTCGAGCGCGGCGATCTCGGCGAGGCCCTGCTGGTCGGTGACGTCGCGTTCCTCTCCGCGCTGCGGGCCGCCGCGCCCCACGCGGCCGGCGCGTTCCACGATCCGCGGCGCCGGCGCTGGCAGCCCGGCGTGGCGCTGCTGGCGGCGCTCGCCGCCGTGGGCGTGAGCCTCGGTCTCTACTTCTGGGGCATCCCGGCCCTGGCGGGGATCGCGGCGGCGCGCGTGCCCGTCTCCTGGGAGGTCGCGCTCGGCGAGACGGTGATCGCCCAGCTCGCGCCGCCGTCCCGGCGCTGCGCCGATCCCGCGCGCCAGCGTCGCATCGACGAGATCGTCGCCGTCCTGCTGCGCCCGATGCCGGATCCGCGCTATCCGTTCCGGGTGACCGTCGTCGACCACCCGATGGTGAACGCGTTCGCCACCCCCGGCGGCTTCATCGTCGTCTTCCGCGGGTTGCTGGAGCGCACCGACAACGCCGAGGAGCTGGCCGGCATTCTCGCCCACGAGATCCAGCACGTGCTCCACCGTGACGCCACCCGCGCCATCCTGCGCAACGCGTCCACCGGCATCCTGATCGCGGCCCTCGTGGGTGACGTCAGCGGCGTGGTGGCGTTCGGCGTGGAGAGCGCGCGGATGCTCGGCGACCTGCGCCACAGCCGCGAGGCCGAGCACGACGCCGACCGCGACGGCATGCGCATGCTGCACGCGGCCGCCGTCGATCCCGAGGGGATGCTGGCGTTCTTCCGGGCGATGCAGAAGCTGGAGGGGACCAGCCCGAAGGCGGCCCGCTATCTGTCGACGCACCCGGCGGCCGGCGACCGCCTGCAGGCCCTGACGGCGCTGGCCGCCCAGGCGCCGCGGCCGCCCGTGAAGCTCCTGCCCGACTACGACTGGAGCGACATCAAGCAGATTTGCGCGAAATGAGCGCGTGCACGCGCGCTGGCAGCGCCGGGGTCGCGGTGACGCGCACGCCGAGGGGCGCGAGCGCGTCGTCGATGGCGTTGGCGAGGGCGGCCGGCGGCGAGATGGCGCCGCCCTCGCCGAGCCCCTTGAGGCCGAGCGGGTTGCGGGGCGAGGCGTACTCCAGGTGCACGCACTCGATCAGCGGCAGGTCGTCGGCCCGCGGGACCACGTAGTCCATCAGCGTGCCCGAGAGGAGCTGCCCGCTGGCGTCGTAGGCGATCTCCTCGAACAGTCCGCCCCCGACCCCCTGGGCCACGCCGCCGTGGACCTGGCCCTCGACGATCATCGGGTTGATGACGGTGCCGCAGTCGTGGGCGACCACGTAGCGCAGCAGCCGGACCGCGCCGGTGTCGGGATCGACCTCGACCTGGGCCACGTGCACCGCGCTCGCGAAGGTGACGGTCGGCACGTGGTGATAGGCGATGGCGTCGAAATCGGCGCTCGCCACGCCGGGTCGCGCGAACGTCGGGAGGGCGGCCTGGATCACGCGGGCCAGCGGCACCGCGGTGGCGCTCGCGCCGCGCACGAACACGCGGCCGTCCTCGATCTCGATGTCGGCCTCCGCGGCCTCCAGCAACGCGGCGGCGGCCGTCACCACCTTGGCCCGCACGGCGCCCGCCGCGTCGGCGATCGAGTTGCCGGCCGTCACCGCGCTACGGCTGGCGAAGGTGCCGACCCCGAACGGCACCGCGGCCGTGTCGCCGCCCACGACGGTGACGTGCTCGAGCGGAAGGCCGAGCACGTCGGCGCAGACCTGCGCGAACGACGTCTCGTGGCCCTGGCCGGAGCACACGGCGCCGGTGGCGACGACGGCGTGGCCGGCCAGATCGAGCGTCACCCGCGCGCCCTCGAAGGGCCCGATGGCGGTGCCCTCGACGTAGCCCGAGATCCCGACGCCCCGCCAGACACCGCGCGCGCGCAGCGCCGGCTGCTCGCGGCGGAACGCGTCGTACCCGGCCGCGTCGAGCGCGGCGTCCAGCACCGCGCGGAAGTCGCCGCTGTCGTAGACGAGCGGGTTGCCGTCGCGGTACGGCATGCCGAGGTCCCACGGCAGCTCGGCGGCGGTGAGATAGTTGCGCCGGCGGATCTCGGCGGGGTCGAGGCCGAGCTGGCGGGCGAGGCCGTCGACCGCGCGGTCCATCGCGAACACCGTCTCCGGCCGCCCGGCCCCGCGATACGGCGCGTTCGGCGTCTTGTGGGTGACCACGCCCTGCACCTCGACCGACATGTCGCGCACGCGGTGCGGACCGAGGAGGTGGGCGACGGTGTTGTAGGGCAGGACGATGCCCCAGACGTTGTAGGCGCCGAGGTCGAGCCAGATGCGGTCGCGCACGGCCAGGATGGTGCCGTCGTGCCGCGCGGCCAGGCTGATGCGATGCGTCTGGTGGCGCGCGTGGGCGGCGCTCATGAGGTGCTCGCGCCGGTCCTCGATCCACTTCACCGGGCGGCCGAGCGCGCGGGCGGCCAGCGGCACCAGCACGTCCTCGGGGTAGCCGGAGGCCTTGGTGCCGAAGCCGCCGCCGAGGTCGGGCGCGATCACGCGAATCCGATGCGGCGGCAGGTCGAGCGCGGTCACCAGCCCCTGTTGCACGAAGTGCGCGACCTGCGTGCTGTTCCAGGTGGTGAGCGTGCCGTCGCGGCGGTCCCACTGCGCCACCACGCCGCGACCCTCGAGCGGCATGCCCACGTAGCGCTGGATGTGGAAGGTCTCGGTGAACGTGGTCTCGGCGGCGGCGAACGCGCGGTCGGCGTCGCCGATGGCGTGGCGGAAGCCGACGGCCACGTTCGTGCCCCAGTCGGCGTGGACCAGCGGCGCGCCTGCCTCGGCCCCCGCCACCATGTCGACGACGACGGGCAGCGGTACCCACTCCGCCTCGATGCGCTCGAGCGCGTCCTCGGCGCGGGCGCGGCTGTCGGCCACCACCATGGCCACGACCTCGCCCACGTAGCGCGCGCGGTCGCGGCAGAGCGCGTACTGCGGCGCCTGCCGCAGATCGAAGTGAATCGCGGCGGCCAGGCCGGCCGGCGGCGCGCCGAAGACGGGCAGCGGCTTCAGCCAGGGCTCGAGGTCCGCGAAGGTGTAGACCGCGGCCACGCCCGGCATCGCCCGGGCGGTCCCGGCGCTCAGCCGCGCCAGGCGGGCGTGGGCGTGCGGCGAGCGGAGGAAGGCCGCGTGCAGCTGGCCGGGGAGGGAGACGTCGTCGATGAAGCGCCCGTCGCCGCGGAGGAAGCGCGGGTCTTCGCGACGCCGCACGGCGGCGCCGAAGTACTTGGCGCCCATTAGATTCGGCGTCGGGGCGGCTGCGGAGGCCTCCGCCGCCCGACGGTCGGGCGGATCGTCCTCGGCGTCACTTGCGGGGGGGGAGGATCCAGTCGAGCCAGGGCGCGGCGGCGGCGAGGAACAGGCCCGGGATCGCCACCCCGCTGATGATGCCGAGGATGGACAGGAACACGAGCGAGATGGCGGTGATGACGGCATCGAGCAGCAGGTCCATCGGTCCTCCCTGTCAGTCGGTGGCGCTCAAGTGTCGTCGCTCGAGCGCCGGATGTCGAGCATGGCCGGCACGCCTGGGAACGTGCCGGAGGCCTTCACGCGGGTGATGCGGGTCATGCGGGCGATGATCTCCCGGATCCGCTGGGCCGCCTCGATGGCCCGGTCGATCCACTTGGTTTCCGACGGATCGTTGCCCAGCCGGCGCTGCAGCAGCTCGATCGAGCCCACGATCACCGTGAGCGGGTTGTTGATCTCGTGGGCGGCGGCGTTGGCCACCAGGGTGATCGCGCGCAGGTCGAGCACCTCGCGCCGGGCGGCGTCGAGCGCCTCGCGGGGGGCGGCGTCGCGGAACATCACGATCTCGTAGGCGCGGCCGTCGTGCTCGACGCGGCGCAGGGTGATGTCCACCGAGCGGATGGCTCCGCCGGCACCGCGGTAGGGCAGGCCGAAGCCGCTCGCCACGCCCACCGTTGCCGTCTCGGCCACCAGGGCCTCCCAGCGCGCGCGGGCGTCGGGATCCTCGGGCCAGAAGTCGCGGCCGTCGCGGCCGAGCAGGCTCTCGCGCGACATCCCGGACAGCGCGGAGTCGGCCCGGTTGGTTTCCAGGATGCGCCGCGTCTCGGGCTCGACGATGCGGATGGCCTCGGAGGCCTCGTCGAGCAGCGCCCGGAAGCGCCGCTGGGCGGTGTAGAGCTGCTCGCGCTCGACGACGTCCTGGAAGAGCTGGGCCAGGAGCCCGATCCCCCCGACGTACGCGATCAGGAAGTGCGGCCAGGTGCTGGCGAACTTGTCGAGGCCGGCGCGGCCGAGCATCGCGTAGCCGAGCAGCGTGGCCAGAAACGTCGCCACGCCGAGGGCGAGCGCGTGGCCGGTGCCGACGCGGCCGTGACGGGTGGCCCACCAGTGCACCAGCCCACCGGCCCCGGCGACGACCAGCACGCTGATCACGCCGGGAATCGTTCCGGTGCCGCCCAGCCACCACCACCGGTAGATCGCCACCACGCCGGCGGCCAGCAGGCCGGCCGTCGGACCCTCGAACAGCGCGATGAGCGCGACCGGCACGTTGCGGGCGTCGAAGTACACATCGGGCGCGACTTCGATGCGGGCGATGGCCAGGCCCACGGCCAGCCCGCCGAAGGCGAGGCCGTTCAGGCTGTTGCGGATCTTGCGGCGACGGCCGTCACGGAGGCGGCGGACGGTCGCGGAGTAGAAGAGCACGCCGAAGGCAAGGACGCCGGTCGCCTCGACCAGGTGGTGGAGGTTGATCTCACTCCACCTCGAGGATCATCTCGATCTCGACGGGGATACCGAGCGGCAGCCCGGCCATGCCGACCGCCGAGCGGGCGTGTTTGCCGATCGCCTCGCCGAAGACCTCGACCATCAGATCGGAGAAGCCGTTGATGACCTTGGGTTGATCGCCGAAGTTGTCGGCGGAGTTCACCATGCCCAGGACTTTGACGACACGCTTGACGCGGTCGAGGCTGCCGAGGCTCGCCCGGGTGGTGGCGAGCAGGCCCAGGCCGACCTCGCGCGCCGCCGCGTAGCCCTGCTCGATGGTGAGATCGCGACCGACCTTGCCGGTGACCGAGGGTTGACCGCCGGCGCGAATGGGCCCGTGGCCGGCCAGGTAGAGCAGATTGCCAGTGCGCACCGCGCCGACGTAGTTGGCCAGCGGCGTCGACGGCGGCGGCAGCGTGATGCCCTTGTTCTTGAGCGTCGCCTCGGCGCCCATCGCGCGCCTCCTGATCGGAATGACAACAACTCGAGCATCGTGGCACACTACGTCGTGCCCGTCAAACCTGAGCCCGCCGTCCCGTCGCCGGCCGCGACCGTCGTCCTCCTCCGCGATCGTCCCGCCGGCGGAGTGGAGTGCCTGCTCATGCGGCGCCACCTCAAGAGCAAGTTTGCGGCGGGCGACTTCGTGTTCCCGGGCGGCAAGATCGAGGCCGACGACAACCCCGACGACGCGGTCGACTGGTGTCGCGGTCTCGACGCCAAGGACGCGGCCCGGCGCCTGAGCCTGGACGCGGTGCCGCGCACGGCGCTCGGTTATTGGGTCGGCGTCATCCGCGAGACGTTCGAGGAGGCCGGCCTCCTGCTCGCCGTCGACGCCGGCGGCCGCGAGATCGCGATGGATGCGCCGCGGTTCGCCGAGTATCGCCGGGCCTGCCACGCCGACAACCGCGCGTTCTGGGCGATGGTGCGGGCGGAGGGGTTGACGCTGACGACCGATCGGCTGGTCTACTTCGCCCACTGGATCACGCCCGAGGAGCAGCCGTTGCGCTTCGACACGCGCTTCTTCGCGGCCCCGGCGCCGGCCGGGCAGCGGGCGATCGGCGACGACTACGAGATGACCGATCTCAAGTGGCTGACGCCGGTCGAGGCCGTCGACGCCCAGCGGCGAGGGGAGATCTCGCTGCGCAACCCGACCGTAAAGAACCTCCTGCTGTTCGACGGGGCCACGTCCACCACGCACGCGCTCGACCGTCTGCGCGACCGTCCGGTGCCGACGATCCGTCCCCGCATCGTGATGGAGGGCACCGAGCGCACGGTGCTCATGCCCGGCGACCCCGGTTATTTCTAATGATGTGGGGGGCCCCGACATGGCCCCCCACACCCCCCAACGTTCGTCACGCCCCGGCGGAGCCGGGGCGCTCCTCGACAGCGCGCTTGGGCTGGGGGCCCCGACATGGCCCCCCCCGGAACGTTCGTCACGCGCCGGCGGAGCCGGGGCGCTCCTCGATAGCGCGCTCGGGCTGGGGGCCCCGACAT